>NZ_JAUBTS010000035.1:0-71739 GCF_036705105.1 Microcoleus sp. B9-D4 | reverse complement strand
GTTACCTTTAGTTACTCCCAAAACCCTTCAAAACGTTGGGGTGAGAGCTAGGTATAGCGGACGGTGTGGTGTCGGTAAAGTTAGGCTAGAAAGTGTCTAGATACTCCCTCCCTCTAACCTAAGCAAACTCAACGTCTGAAACGACGTAAATGCGTTACTTAACTAGAAAGTGTCTAGAAACTAGAGAGTAAATGGCTGAAACTATTGGTGTTAGGTTACTTTGCCAGACAATTCCCATTCGGAGCTAAAAATTAGCGCTATTCCTACAGCAAAGATTATTCCTACTCGCAGGCAAGTTGTAACTAAGCGCGATGTAAACTTTTTCATTGAAAAACTCTGTTTTTTATGTGACGACAGTTATACAGAATAATTGCTGTTGTTGGTTGGCAAATCTATCTAAAGATAGGACTTGGTGTTAATTTATGGTGTTAGCATCCTTCCCAAATCAACCTCAACAAAAAAGTTTTGGGCGCTGCGGCGTCAACAGGCGACCGATCGCAACTACGAACTCAAGAAAGGTACATTTACTACTTCGCCTGACACCGCTCCGACTTGCACTTTCAGTCCTTCGCCGCCCGCTTTTGTGCGGATGTAAGCAAGACCAAAAAAGCCGGATTCAGTTTCGGTAAAGCTGGTGAGTTTGCCGACTTTTTCCTCTCCGATGGTGACTGCTGTTCCGGGTTCAACGGCACCGCTCAACTGCACGCCCCAAAGTTGCTGTTTGACTCCTTTGTAGGTGTTCAACCGGGCAATTGTTTCTTGACCGATGTAGCAGCCTTTGTCATAGGTAATCGTGTGTAAAAGGCGGGCTTCTAAGGGGTTGTAATCGTCTGTGAGTTCAAAATCGGGTGCGGGCCGTCCTTGTTCGATTCGCAGTTGTTCCCAGACTCGATCGCCCATCGGTACGGCCCCAGCTTTGACTAATTCCTTCCACAAATTAGCTGCATCGCTTGCTGGCGCAATTAACGTGTATCCGGGAGTTGCTAAACCGCTACCAACAGCCACTCGAACCCCCCCTTCATCCCCCCCTTGGTAAGGGGGGGAAAGATGGGGGGGTTTTATCAATTTGTGAGTAGCGTAAGGTTGATTTTGAAGTTCGGTAACTCCCATTTTTTCTAATAGTTGAGTGCTTTCCTGGCCGAGGAAACTGAAAGCAACAGTTGTATCGGTTAAATCTGTTAACTCGACGCGATCCATTGGGAAAATATAGCGATCGAGCAATTCCAGTAGTTGGCGGCGGCGGTTGGGCGAAACTAACAGCAGTACGGCATCTTCTGTAGCGTAAGCGGTGGCGAGGTCGATCGTCCGCGCGGTGGAAGTCACGAAAACGGTGTCGCAACCTTGACCGGGTTTGAGTATATTAAAGTTATTGGTACTTTGATTGTGCAAGAACCGCAGGCGATCGCTGTCTGAGATTTGAATGCGTCCCCAGTGAGTGCGATCGTACAAAGCCACACCTTGTTTCGTTGCTGCGATCGCTTCTGCGTCGTTACCAAAACTGACTGGCACAATTTCTTTGGTTGTTAACTCTGCAAAAGTAGCACCGGCTGCTGCTTGAATGTCGTGCAATTCTTGAATCATAAGATTTTGTTGACTGTTTGCTGTTCGCTGTTGACTGTTGACTGTTCGCTGTTGACTGTTCGCTGTTCGCTGTTCGCTGTTGCCTGACAACTGACAACTGTCAACTGACAACTGTCAACTGACAACTGACAACTGTCAACTGACTATTTGTCCAAATTAGCGAATATTTCTTGTATTAATTGACTGGCTTTAGCATCAAGACGATTCCAATCTACATCGCCAGTCTCATCATCAATCAAGCTAGTATCAATTACAACTTCTTGGCTTTGGATTTGACTGTGGGCGGGCTGGTAGTTGACAAAGCAGACTCGATAGCAAAGTTCCCAAATATCGATACATCTTTGCTCGCCTTGAAGCTCTAAAAGTAGTTGATAGCCCGGAATGGGAATCTGCACTTCTTGATAAGTACCCGTCCAAACTGACTCCTCTAATTGTTTGCGGATGTTGTCGATCACTCGGATCATCGCTGGCTGCATGAGCAGTTCAGCTTGCTGCCACGCGATCGGGCTAGTTATTTTAGGCTTCATATACAGGGTTCTAAAAAAGAAAATCAATAAATTAATTTTCTAGCATTGGGTGCCAACTTTTGAGACATCCGCCCCAGAATGTTAAATTTAGTCGTCACCCAATTCAACAGTCAACCCTCAACAGCAACAGCCGTTCTCGGCTTGAAGGCTAAAAACGGCTGAAACTGTTGATATTGAGTTATCGGATGGGTAATGTAGGATTTGAACCTACGGCATCCTGCGTGTAAAGCAGGCGCTCTACCACTGAGCTAATCACCCAATTGCACTCACCGGGATTTATCATATCACAGTAACTCAGAAAGATCAAGTAAAAAAAATCCTAAACTTTAAATGCCCTCTGGCCGCACCCATGATCAAATAACCCTGTGGAGTTTGCCCTTGGTGGCAGCCCTCACCTTTGGCCAGACGAGCAGCAGCAACCTGACTTTGCTCGTTTCCGGCAGTTTCTTATTCGGCGGGCTGATGTTTGGCCCCGACTTGGATATCTACTCCTGCCAGTATCAGCGCTGGGGATGGTTCAAACCGATTTGGCTCCCGTACCAAAAAAGCCTGCGCCACCGCTCTTTTTTGTCCCACGGCCCTCTGATCGGCACTGCTTTGCGAATCTTGTACCTCGCTATCTGGATCGCGGTTCTCGGAGTGTTGGGATTGGCAATTGCCGAAAAAGTCGGAAACTTCGGCTGGAATTGGCAGGATGTGGTTTTGAGTTACGGGCGATCGATCTGGGAACACCACATCGAAATTTTAGCCGTTTACATCGGTCTAGAATTGGGCGCTATGAGCCACTATCTGAGCGATTGGGGCGGCTCGGCTTACAAAAGATTCAAAAAGAAAGGATTGAGCGGGTTGCGCCCTCCTGGCACAATTAAGAGGCGCAAACGCCAACCTCCCCGCCGCACTTCCAGCAAATCTAAAAGGTAAATTATTATGTCTAATTCTGAAAGTCGATCGCTCACAGCACTCCAAGAACTTATAGAAGTTGTGGCCTCATTGCGATCGCCAGACGGTGGATGTCCTTGGGATTTAGCCCAAACTCCCCAAACTCTAATTCCTCACATCATCGAAGAAGCTTATGAAACCGCCGATGCGATTCGCAAAGGAGATAAAGATGCGATCGTCGAAGAATTGGGCGACTTACTGTTACAGGTAATTCTGCAAGCTCAAATTGCCAGCGAATCCAATCAATTTACCTTCGCCGAAATAGCTGCAGGCATTACAGAAAAACTAATTCGGCGACATCCCCACGTCTTCGGCGATGTCGAACTCAACAGCGTGGATGAAGTCAACGAAAACTGGGAAAAAATCAAAGCAGCAGAAAAAGGCACAACTGCGGAAAAGCCGCCAACTTTAGCCTCGAAAATGAGCCGTTATGCCAGCACTCTGCCGCCGATAACCGCCGGGATGAAAATCTCTCAAAAAGCTGCGGAAGTGAGTTTTGATTGGGACAGTGTAGACGGCGTTTGGGATAAATTTCACGAAGAAATGGCAGAATTTGAACACGCTCTCAAACACGAGGATAAGGCAGCGCAGCAGTCAGAATTGGGAGATATTATGTTTGTGTTGATTCAATTAGCTCGCTGGTACGATTTAGATCCGTCGGCTGCTTTGCAGGGAACAAACGATCGCTTCGTGCAGCGGTTTGCGAAGGTAGAGGCTGCGTGCGATCGACCTTTGTCAGATTATGCCCCAGAAGAGTTAGAATCTCTGTGGCAGCAAGCTAAAGCTTTAATTGCTAAACAAAAGGGCGATCGGTAATAACTCACTCCCGCTATTGTTAAGAACAGGCAAGATGCCTGTTCCACAACAACTCAATATTTTGCTTGTGGGGTGGGCGAATAGCCCGCAGTATTGTTAAGAACAGGCAAGATGCCTGTTCCACAACAACTCAATATTTTGCTTGTGGGGTGGGCGAATAGCCCGCCCTCAAAAGCTGATTAACAATACTGCCAGATGTCAGCAATCAACTACTCGTAAAGCTTCGCGTCATTGTACGGCGGATGTTCGCAAGCGATATATAAAGCATTTGTCGGTTCGAGGGCTTCCCCTGTCACCGGATCGATCGGCTTGAGCACAAAGCATAACAGACTGAGCGATCGCCAATCCAAATTATCCAGCTTCCCGCGTTCGTAACGGTTGACTGTTGCGGCACTGATACCCACATCTTTGGGTACGGGTTGATTTGTGGCGGTGAACAGCGCCTCTTCATATCCCTTTGTTTTGAACTCTGTTTCGCTGACAGACCAACCTGTTGTCTGTCTTGCTGCTTTTAAAATCTTCCCCAAACGCATCCGCCCCGTTTCAGTGAAGCGAACGGGACGCAATTCCTGCTCTTTGTCTACCACAGCCTTGTTAGAGAGTCCTGACATTTTTCCCACCTACATTAACTCTCAAACTAGCACAGCATCAATGATTGAGGGTTGCAAGAGCAACATCTGAGCTTAAGAAGTTTAAATTAATTTTTTTTGCACTTGTGCAATAAGAGTCTGATATAGTAATATGTAATTGACTCTAAACAGAACTTGCCTCTCAAGCCCTGAGTATACAGCCATGACACCACTGTTTCGCCGCATCCAACCCTCGAAAAAGCTCCGCATCACCGTCAGGTCGATCGCCCAACTGCTCAAAATCAGCCAAAATCAAATTAAGCGAGTCGAATCCTGGGCTTTCGTGGTTTTCGTGCATCGGCGGGACAGAGGCGGACAATTTATCTCGTACCGCAGGCTGGAAGAATGGCAAAATGCGATCGCGCATCATATCCAAACCTGCCCCACCCTTGGAGAACTCTCGCAGATCAAAACATCCATTCACTACGACAGCCGGAAATTCAAACAACAATTTCTCCCAAAAACCCTTGACTTTTTAGTTCAAATGTGCATTGAAAGACAAGACATTCTCGAAATCTGGGAAAGCTCAAACTGCATTGCTTCCTAGCAGAAATCAAGCAGATTTCCTAACACTAGCAACCGCACCCAACCGTGAGGACGCTGTTAATTGCTCAAACCCTTGCCTTTGATTCTGTCAACTGTCAACTGTCAACTGTCAACTGTCAACTCTTCCTTGCCAAAAAACAGAAGCGAAACATTTGCGAGCAATTGCGAGATCAAATCACCCCAAAAATCACCCGCCAATGCTCCGCCACATTCATGAAAGCAATCACCAAAGCAATTAAGACATTGCCTGAGCGATATAATCAAAATAAGGAGCTGCTTCCTTAGCATCATCCTGATTGAGCAAAGCCAAAGAAGCTTCCTTCAAACAGCGGATAGCTTCGACCATGCCAGGAACAGGAACGCCCAGAGAATTATACATTTCCCGAACGCCAATCAAACCGATGCTTTCGATCGGCTCCTTGTCACCCGCCAAGATACCGTAGGTAATCAGGCGCAAGTACCAGCCGTAGTCGCGCAGACACAAAGCCCGTTCGCGCTGGCCGTAAGCATTGCCCCCAGGAGAGATAAAATCAGGTCGTTTTTTCCAGAGTTTTTTACTAGCTTCTTCAACAATTTTCTTCTCACTGTCAGACAGCGCAGTAGCAATACGCACCCGCTGTTCTCCGGTTTTAAAGAAATCATTGATACTTTGGAGTTCGCCGGTACTGGGATAACGAAGTTCGTCGTCGGCTTGGAGAATAAATTGGCTAACTACGCTCATTGTTATTCAAAAAAATTGAGGATATTTGAGAGTAAGATTAATTGACATTCTCATCCCTTAAAGATGAGATTCTTGGTTGGGCGATTTACTTTGCTTCTAACATTTATCAACATTAGAAGTAGCGGGTAAATCTCCGCAAACGTTATGCTTGATGTTCAAGCCAGTTTCCCTGTGTTCCAGGGTACTGCGGGAAAATCTCAAAAACTGCGAGTGAGAGTTTGGATGTCGGCAGACACTTTGACTGTTTAACGAGTTTTTGCTACGTCGCCCCAACAGCATATCGCACAGGCACGGGTAGGGGCAACTCACGGCAGGCTTGACTTGCAGGTTGAAGCTTGGCTTTAGCAGCAAGACGTTCAGCAGCAGGAATACAGCCTGCTATTGAGCTTGAGTGCGATGGCTTACGCCCCGCTTCGCTACGACTTATCTCAGGAAAGAGAGAGCAATATTGCATTACCATATTAAATCCTACCACGACTACTTGTGACCAAATCTAAATTCCCGACCCCAAACTCGACGAAATTGGCAAACCCTTGCCAGCAAGGTCAACTGATTGAGATAGAGATTACCGACTTGACAGACACCGGCGACGGAGTTGGTCGTTTTGGTGAGTTAGTAGTGTTTGTGCCCGATACCGTGACGGGCGATCGAGTCCTTGTCCGCCTCGTGCAAGTCAAATCCACCTATGCTACAGGCAAGCTGGACACACTTCTCGAAACATCCGAACACCGCATCCGAGCTAACTGCATTGTCGCCGACAAGTGCGGCGGCTGTCAGTGGCAGCACGTAGACTATCAATATCAGCTTGCAGCCAAGCAAAATCAAATCACTCAAGCCTTAGAACGGATTGGCGGATTTAGCAATCCGCAAGTTGATGAAATTTTAACGGGAAAAATCGAGGGATTTCCCCAATTTTTGGGATACCGCAACAAAGCGACTTATCCCGTGGCAATATCTGCAACAGGTCAAGTCCAAGCAGGTTACTATCAAAAAAGCACGCACAAATTAGTCAATCTCAATCAGTGTCCGGTGCAAGACCCGCGCCTCAATCCTTTGTTAAAAGAAGTCAAAGAAGACATCCACTGGCGGGATTGGCAAGTCTACGACGAAAAGAAACATACAGGAGAATTGCGTCACTTGTCCTTGCGGATCGGACGGCGCACCGGCGAGATGCTGCTAACTTTAATAGTTCGCACTGGAGAGTTGCCGGGACTCGAAGAGCAAGCATCAGAGTGGCTGAAACAATATCCTCAACTTGCAGGGGTTTGTTTGAATATAAATCCCGCTCAAACTAATGTGATTTTTGGTGCAGAAACTCGCTGCATTGCGGGTCGTTCTTATCTGCGAGAAAGCTTTGCTGGTTTGAAATTTCAGCTAAGGGCCGATACTTTTTTTCAGGTAAATACAGAGGCTGCTGAAGCGTTGTTAGAGGTGATGGTAGGGGAATTGAATTTGCAGGGAAACGAGGTTTTGGTTGATGCTTACTGTGGCATTGGTACTTTTACTTTACCCCTGGCAAAACAAGTAAAAATAGCCATAGGTTTAGAAGTGCAACTGGCGGCGATAGAACAAGCCACATTAAATGGTGAGTTAAATGACGTGAGAAATGTCGAGTTTCAGGTTGGAACTGTAGAGAGTTTGCTGCCGTCCTTGGGATTGACACCAGATATTGTGCTGTTAGATCCGCCGAGGAAAGGGTGCGATCGCGCGGTTTTGGAAGCTATCAAAGAAATCAAACCAAGTCGCATTGTTTATGTTAGCTGCAAGCCGGCTACTTTGGCTCGCGACCTGAAGATTTTGTGCGAAAATGGGGATTATAAGTTAGCGCGAGTGCAGCCGGCGGATTTCTTTCCTCAGACTTCTCATGTTGAGTGTGCGGCTTTTTTGGTGCGGTAAATCAAAAGGGCGATCGTTGTTTAGTTAAATTCAATCATCAGCATCGGCGAAAAGGGCGGATAAATCTCGATAACCACTGACTACTCGAAAAATCTCTACATCCTGTCCGCTAGGCATATAGAGGATGAGATAGTTGTCTATAGAGAGACTGCGAAGCAAGGGTAAAATTTCGTGTCTTTGTCGTCCAATATTGGGAAATTGAGCAATTTTGGCGAATTTAGCGTCAAGATTGCTTAAAAAGCGATCGGCTCGATCGAGTCCCGATCGACTAGCGATGTAGTCTGCAATTTGCTGGATGTCTTAAATTGCGGGTTGAGTGAGGCGAAATTTTGGACTCAAGTTTCTTTTGAACTGTAACGCGATGCCTACGGCTGGCTACGCCTACGCAAATTAGCTCGAATTTGTGCCATTGCGGTTGCACCGTCTACGACTTCACCGCGTTGGGATGCTTGCTGGCCAATCAGTGCGTCTTGTTGGAGTTCTTGCAGTCGTCCTTGATAAATGTCTTGCTGTGGTTCGAGTAGTTGAATGGCTGCAAGGATAACGTCGATCGCGCTGTTGTATTTGCCGCTGGTGAGTTGGCGCTGCACGAGGGCTTCGACTTCAGGAGGCAAAACAATTTGCATGGTGTTTGAGATGAGGGGTGTTGATTCTATTGTAGGCGATCGCCCTAAGCTACCGGGCGGGCAAATTTCGACTTTGACAGTCATGCCTACTTGGTTGAGCATTATAATCAGGGTGTCAACGGAGAACTGGCCAATTTTACCTTGAGTCAAAGCTTTGATTTCGTCGCTTGACTGTTTGAGATGTTGAGCCGTTTGGTCGATCGTCCAACCGTGATGTTTAATCTGATTTTACAGGGCTAGCATTAGTTGCGATCGGATTAGTAAGTTATCAGCTTCTTGGGCTGAAAATCCGAGGTCTAGAAAGATATTATCAGCGGCTTGGGTAATGGTATTTTCGCTCATTGTTCAGACTTTCTTAAATTCAAGCTATTTTGTATAAATTCAGGGCGATCGGCTATAATCAAACAATATTGTACAATTTGCTTCCTTTTCACCTTAACTATTTAGCGTTTTTAGTTTGGATACCATTATGCTATCAATTGAGCGACTGATGAAAGAAGCTTTATCTTTGCCAAATGCGTTGAGAGCGCAGTTAGCAGAGAGGCTAGTTGAGAGTCTTGAATTTGATATAGACGGAACAGTTCAAAAGTTGTGGACTGTGGAAGCTAAGCAGCGTCGCGACGAAATCCGAAGCGGTATGGTTGAGCCAATTCCCGGAGAAGAAGCGTTAGCTCAGATTAGGCAGATTATAGCACAATGAGGTACGTTTTTCACCCGGCAGCATTAACTGAATATGCTCAAGCTGTCCAATTTTATACAGAGCGTCGAGTTGAATTAGCGCAAGCTTTTATTAATGCCGTTGAAGATGCTATCTTCCGTCTTGTCGAATCTCCAACTCGTTCGCCGATAGTTGATGAAGATATTCGCCGTTGCCTAACGCGAAAGTTTCCTTATGGAATTCTCTACACCATAGAGGATGATTTTATTTTAATTGTGGCAGTAATGCACTGCAATCGAGAACCAGGATACTGGAAAGAGCGATTTACAGAGAAACCACCAGATTAAGAGGTGATTGTAGAATGGATCGATTAGCTAAATATCGGCAGATTGTTCGCACTTTTTTGATGGAATATAGCAAGACTAAACCCATCAATGGCGACCTTGAAATTCAGGTATTATTTGACACCGAACATGACCATTATCAAATAGTAGACTTAGGTTGGGACGGTCACAATCGGATTTATAGTTGCCCGATCCACTTAGACATCAGAGATGGGAAAGTCTGGATTCAACGCAATCAAACCGATGAACTGATTGCTGAGGAGTTAGTGCTGATGGGTGTGGCGCGGGAGGATATTGTTTTGGGGCTTCAGCCTCCCTATGCAAGGCAGTTTACAAGCTATGGTGTTGCTTAGCTGTGCCGATCGCACTTATAATTTCTTGTCACAAGGGCGATCGCTTTTAGGGAATGAAAGGGCGATCGCCCTAAGCTTGATTTTCGCAAGTCTATCGAATAGCGATCGCCCTTAAATTTACCTCGCTATACCTCAGCAGCTTGCCTGTCTTTTTGAGATTCTAGCCAACGTTCGTAGACTTCCCTGTCGCCACCGAATCCATCGATCGAAACCTGACGATCGGGCATTGGTTTGAGCGCTGCATCGATCGGATTGTAGCGACAATAGCAGATAACCACCATGCCGAATTCGCTCGAACCACTTTCAGGAAGGTTGGGGATATCGGGGGTGTAGGTTTCGACTCTAGCAACTTCCCAATCACCTGTTTTGTAATGGGTACTCCAACCGTGGAAATTGGGTTCGTGTTCTGCTTCAACCCTGACAAACTCGGTTGGCCTGTATCCTGGTTGCGGGATCGGGCGATCGGAGGAATCGAAGTATTCAGCAAGGATGCGAGTCAGAGAATGAGTGTGGGATAGCATTCGATCTTCCCATCCCGGTTGCCGCCCTTCGGCTCTAAAAACAATGTATTTACGCATCGTCATCATCCTGTTCGTGAAATGGCTTAGGAAATTCTGTTTTACCATCGAACACGCAATCGGCTTTCAAGGTGTCACCCTTAAGTTTTTCTATCCTCTTGAGTGTCCATCCATATTTAGTTTCCATTTCGTAGCAGCATTCATCATCGGTGGCTGCGTGACGAGAAATATTCTCGTCTGGGTCATAACGCAACCAAGCTGGGTTTTTTGGCATTATTGGTATTACTCCGAGTGTTGAGTTGACAACATTGGGGAAATCGTTTTGGTGCAGTGCTGCAATCACTGCATCAAAGCGTACCTGAGATGATAAACTTGTTTGTGGTTATACGTCAATATGACGCGCCAATATTTTAATGAAAAAAGACACAAGACCCCAAGAGAGTGCATCACCGATCGAGGCTTTGAGGATTGAGCGCACAAAGCTATCTCAGGCTGAATTTGCGGTGCATTGCGGGATTCCGCTGCGTACTTATCAGCGTTGGGTTTCGGGTGAAACCGAAGCGAAACCAACACCCCGTCAGTGGAAAGTGATGATGCGGGTATTGCAGATTCAATCTTTTGAGGAGGTTCCTGATGATTTTGGCCCGATTAATTTGACAGGGGATGAAGATTAGGTATTTGTGTTTTGGGTTAGGGGCGATCGCCCTTCAGTTAGATTGGTTTGTTGAGGGGCGATCGCACATCTAATCTTTTTTATCCAAGTCTTCTGTTTTTGCAGTTTCTGAAGTTGAGGGGAATTCTAATCTGATGTTGATGTCTATTGTTAGTGTATTTTGATTTTCAAAACCCATATCAACTATTTTTACTAAAGCATCTATCGGTAAAGAACTACTTAATTTAGCTTTCACAGACGACTGAGTTTTATATCCGGCTTCCTCTAGCCGATCGCAAATATTGCGCCAATTTCCTACAGGTTCGTTAGGTACATCGGCGAGTTTTTTAACATATTGGTATAAAGTTTTACATAAATAAACTTCTGCACTTTTGGAAGTCTGCAACAGTTGGCGGGCGATTTCGGCGGGACTGCAACCGGAAAGCAATCCTCGGAGGTAGAGTTTTTCTGTTTCTGTGAGTCCCCGGCGCGATCGGGGTGAGATTTGCCGTTTAGCTTCTGCAAAAGCTTGGTACAGTCTCTCTAAGTCCCAGTGTTTGGCGGCTTCGGCAAATAAGTCTTCTTTTGAGGCCATTTTCGGGTGTGGTGAGATGTGGCTAACGATAGCATAACCGAAATTGCTAGCGTTTGTTAGTTGCTTGCTAACAATAGGTAGTTTAGTATTAAATTACCCACTCATTGTCTAAGTGCAAATACTTAGAAAAGCGGGAAAGTGCGATCGGGATATTTCAAATTTTGCCTGTTTAGTTAACTTTTGTTAGTCAAGCAGTTAGTTTTTGTTCCTTACACTGAGGTATTTCAATGGCTAAAAGTGATGAAATAGCGAAAGCGGCAGGTTCCGCTGCTGCGGGTGCTGCTGCGGGTGCTGGTGTGGTAGCTGCTTCTGGTTTTACGGCAATTGGTGCTATTGGTGGAGGTGCTGGTATGGGTGCTGCTGCTGGCCCCGTTGGTATAGCCGTAGGTGCATTAGCAGGTTTGGCATTTTACGGGATTAGCAAGGCTTTTTCTGACGACTAAACATTGACTCGCGCCAGGGACTTCAGTCCCTGGTTAATAACTAGGTTGTTGATATTTAGCGCTTGTTCCACGAGTCCGCCAGGAGTTTAAACCCCTGGCGGATAGGTTGGTAAGCGCACAATCTCTATCAATTTGAACCGCGAATTTCTAGCTTTAACTTAGCCCGTCCCTCAACTAAAAAGTGTCAACTTATGTCTTCTCAAGAATTTCAAGCAGCATACACCAGCATTTACAGTACAGGCACTTTCCTATTACAATATCTCAAAGAATTCCGTGACGGACTCCGCATTCAGGGAGATGAAAGTCAAGGGCTACAAAGCATTGAAGATGAAATTAACAAAGCTTTAAAGGCTTTGCAAGATCAGAAGTATCAAGTAGCCGTCATTGCAGCAATGAAAGCTGGCAAAAGCACCTTCTTAAATTCTATCATCGGTGCTGATGTGCTGGCGAGTGAAACGGCCGCCTGTACCATCTGCCGTACAGATGTCCGACACATTAAACCGGGCGAAACTCCTAAACTTTTAGAGTATCGAGAAGGAGAAAGAAAACCAGTCATTCTTGTTGAGGGTGACGCTGGCGAAATTCAGCAAAAATTCCTGCAGCGTACCCGTGAAATCCGAGAACAAGGCAATCCTGATAACACTACACGCTTTGAGATAGAGCATCCGATTGAAGCAATTAGCCAATTATCTTCTCTCACAGGCTTTACCTTAGTTGATACTCCCGGCCCTAATGAGTGGGAGTCTGCAAACTTCAACATTAATGCACTGAAGCAGACAGCACTAGAAGCACTGCGAACCTGCAATGCCATTCTGTTTATTTTAAACTACGCTTCCTACAAAGATAATGCAGTTGCTGATTTGTTTAAGGATGTTGTTGAAAATCGTAAGGATTTTATAGCTGAGAACACGGGAAAAATTTACTTTATTTTGAATAAAGTTGACCAAAAAACAGAGAGAGACAAAGAAATTGCTGATGTCATTAAAGATTTAGAGCGAGAGTTAGTTGGCTTTGGCTTTTGCAATCCAGTTATTTACCCTGCTAGTTCTCGACAAGGACTTCTAGCGAAACTGATTCAGCAAGGAAAAGCAACTGAAAAGGAGATAAAAGATTTTGAGGATTTCTTTAGTGCCAAATATGCTGAGAGAGATGAAAAAGGTAGGAGAGTAATTCCTTTACCTGAAGAGATTGCACCAAGAGCTTTGCAAGATAGCGGTATCCTGAACATTCAAGAAACAGTCATTCAAAGGATTACGCAAAATTCTGGCTGGAATTTATTGAGTGAGGTGTTGACCGAACTCGATAAAGCTGCTAAGGCAATTGAAGATACTCTGAATACAGAAATTAAAGGTTGGGAAATGGGGATTGAAGCCCTCAAAGAAAAAGTAGAAGAGTACAGGAAACGCTCAGAAAATGCGAGGTACAAAGTTGAGTTAGTCAAAAAAACTGTCGAGCAAGAAAAACAAATACTAATCCGAGGATTTAGTCAAGGAATTAACACATTTGCGGATAAGGCTAAAGCTCAGATAGGCAGTGAGATTCATAAGATTGCCGAATCTCAATCCGCTAGATCTCCTAAGTCAAAAAAAAATCCCTTATTGCTCAAACCAGTAGAAGTTAAGACTAACAATGGGGTTTTTGGACAAATAGTGGGAGAAATTGGAGAAAGACTGTTAGGATTGATACCTTCTGTCGGTCCCGTATTAGGAAAAGCATTCAAAGTCACTACGTCTTTGTTGGATGGACTGAGTGAGTCTATTCCACAAGTTTTCAATACCTCTGTTTCTGAACAGATTGTTGATAGTGAAGAGTTTGATCCGTACATTATTCGGTGTAAAACTAAGGCTGAAGCTGAAAAAATAATTCAAACAATTAATAAATTTTGCCCGCCCTATATTCAAAGTTGGTGGATAGATACTCAGGATGAATTAGTTCGAGAGGGGACGAATATTAGAGAAAAATTGGCAATAATAATTCAAGAAGATATCCAAGAAATATCAGATGAATTATCTAATTATCTTGGTGATGCTTTAGAAGTTAAACTGAACATCAATCCGATTCAGTTTCCTAGCTTTGATTTTCCCGGAATTGATGCACGGATTAAAGATGTACAATTAGCAGTGGTTGTAGGAAATAGAAGGGAAGAAACAGGTAGAAAAAGTCGTTGCTGTAACTCTGATGAAGTCTATTATGCTGATGTTGATGTTACGGAAAATCGGGAATTTTTCGATGTTGATTTACGACAGACATTAGAGTCAGTAAATCGAAAAATAAATGAGCAAAGTTCTAGAAACAGAGATTTATTAGAACGAGTTATTAACAAACAGGTTTCGGCTGATTTCAGAAGTGCCGAAAAGCAAATCAATGATTACATTAAAAGGTTTCAAAATGACTTCGATCGCGTTTTGAAGGAACGGGAAACCAAAGAAGCAGAAGCGCCGGAAATTCTAGCTCGTCTTGAGTATCAAAAAGCCAAGCTTATTGAGTACCTCAGCCAATTAAGTTCGATTCGGGAATCTCTCAATAGTTGGAAGCCAGTTAAGTAAAGTTAGAGAAAGTACGATCGCCCTTTTTGTCCGAAGTGCGATCGGCCGTCTCCGATCCCCAATCCATGTTTCGCTGCTACTTTCAGTGAGGGAAAATACATGAAAATTCGAGAATCAGTTGGTCAAAGTGTATGGAATCATTCTGAGGGTTGGTGCTGCGAGCCTCTTGACCCCATACCGCCCGGTCATATTGCCCTAGCCGTTGAAGCGATAGATATTAATCTTGTAGACTGGGATATCGAAGAAATTGGCGAAAAAGCAGGTTTTGATATTCAGTACAAATACACGGGAGTGAATGACCCGAAAGATGAATCTTTAGCTTGCGTAAGTCAGTTTGTGGGTATCTATGAAGACTTCTCAAAGCTCGATCGCGATTTGGAAATTTTGATTGCAGCCGGCATCCCGCGTCATTTATTTAAAATACTGACTTCCAACGATGACATCGATTTGAAGCCTGTAACGCAATACCTCAAAGCAGTTTCCTAATGTTTTGGGTGTAGCGTAATTGTTGCTTTTTCAAAGTGCGATCGCCCTTATTGTCCGAAAGTGCGATCGCACTTTTAGTATCCCTATCAATATGAGACTCAACCATTTACACCTACAACACTCAACTCATCAGACATTTTGGAATTATTTGTTTCATCAATTTTTGGTAACTGTTCACTATTCAAGAATTCTTCAAATAAATCAAAAAAGCGCTTCAGTGCCTCAGATTCATCCTCAGAATAAAAAAGAATAATCCGACTCCAAGATTGAGTGTCTGCTTGGTTAAATCGATTTTCTATCCATTCTTGAAACTCCTCAAACTTTGTTTCTTGTTCTGTTAGAGGAATGCCAAGTTGACGGCGGGCAAAGGTATAGCCGTCTAAGAAAACATGAAGATGACTGAGCGATCGCTTCCCCAAGTATAAAGACGCTCTTTGCTTAATTTTTTCTAGCAAATCATACAAATCTAACATTGTTTCATCTCCTTTCAGCTAAAATTCAATTTCCGCAATCTCAAATTGACCGCCCAGCTCGATCGCCAAACAATAAAATTTTCCCAACCACTCTTGTTTAGAAATTCCTTCATTGTGGATATTATCAAAAATTAGTTCCTCCCCATTTATTTTAACTGCAATAGCTTCATGCCGTCCATTTGTAGCAATATTTTGTCCGAGGTCATCATGGTAAATATTACCATATTTTCCCTTGGCACTGCCAGTGTAAATTTTTAGTTTTTTCCCCGAAATACCCCTGATAATTAAAAACTCTTGGACCCTTAAAGCGCAAGCATTACATTCAAACAGCTTAAATTTACTAGCTATTTCTGAAATTTGTTGTCGTAATTCGTCATCAATCATGTTTAATTATTTGACCATCTCTTGGTGCCATCCTAACTCCGCTTTACCCTAAATAGTTATCCGCAGGGTCATAGCTACCTTGGTAAGTGCTGTAAATGCGGTAGCCAGGGAACACTAAAGCAATACCTATTGCACTGTGAATTGTCCCTGGATAGTTTTCTTCGGGTTCGCTACCCCCAATCCTAATTTTGAGCGCACCCAGCCAAATGTAGAGTCCGGGAATTAAAGTATCTAAACTGTAGGCGATGGATCGCATTTGAAGATCGGGGGGATTAATCGGTTTTAAATACTGTGGCTTTTCAGGTTTGGAAATGGACATGGCAGTGATTCCCGTGCGGTATGGTGCAAAAACGGTTTTGTAGATCACACTTTAACATAACCTAACTTTCACTTTTCTATTGTTAAGCTTATTTTAGTATTTTGTCGCGATCGTCCCTCGGACATCTCAAAACTAAAAGTGCGATCGGCATCTTTAAGTTAAGATATAAACTGAGAAACCACTCTCATAGTAATACGACAGGAATGTGCGATCGGAAATTCTCAAAATCTTTGTCAGTAGTGAAAATGCTGTAGCCCCGACGATGAGCAACTGCACATAACAGAAAATCAGTATTTGAACCCTGAACGCCATTACTGCGACAGGTATTGAAAAACTCTGCGGCTAACTCATAATCTTCAGTTGTTAGCTCTAAATCAGGAAAAGCACGAAGATACTCTTGCAACCCTTGCAAACTGTTCCTTGTAGCGTACCCCAGAAAGCACCTCCTGACGAATAGCCCCCAGTAAAACCCCTCGTCCATCTGCAATCAAATCACGCAGTAGATTAACAATAGCGATCGCATCATTTGTTGTGTGGCGCCGCAATGCCAACGACCAAACGGAACTATCAACAAGAACATTCATAAAGTTTGTCGCTGTTCCTTGTAGTTATAATCTTCATCGTAGTCAATAGTACCAAACAATTCCACTACTTTTAGTTGTTTGCGACGTTGAATGTACTCGCGTAAAGCTGCTTCGATTAATGTAGTAGGTGTTGGATGGTTACTCAAATCAAGGGCTTCTTGAAGGAGAGTTTTGTCAATTTCGAGCGTAGTTACCATATATTTTCCTCGTGCAAGTAGGGTATCGCGCAATTGCCACCGAACAATGCTGTAATTTTAGTGTAGCACTGAAACTCTATCACTGGGCGATCGCTTTCTGCATTTAGTTCGCGGGAGAATGAAAAGCCTGTTTAGCTTGCGTAAGTCAGGCAAGTCGGCATTTATGAGGACTGCTCAAAGCTCGATCGCGATCTGGAAGCTTTGATTGCGGCCGGCATCCCCTGTCATTTATTTAAAATACTGACTGACAACGATGAGATTGATTTGAAGCCTGTAACGCAATACCTCAATCCAGTCTGATAATCTCTTGGGTGTATCGCAATTGTTTCTTTTCCTAAAGTGCGATCGCCCTTATTTTCCGAAAGTGCGATCGCGTTACAATAATGTCAAATATATTCAATCCTCCCGATCATTTCTTCAGGTGTATAGACTTCATAAATTAAAATCAAACTACGGATAATCTCGCCAACAGAACGAGAATTAGGAGGACAATAGACAATTCCCGGATAATCGGTGGTATAACTTGCCATAATTATAAAATCATCATCGTGAGTTAATATCACGCGCTGCTATTCGCGAATAAAGGCTAGGTGTGACTCATCGCTTTTAGTACGCAACCCTGCATCAACTGTTGTCGTCACATCTATCCCGTAACGACGTAAACCGCGCGCAATATTAGAGTCAATATGTTCGTCTACATGAAAACGAATTTGCTCACTCACCTCTAATTGCCCTCAATTTGTCTTGTAACGGAGATGGTGGACTATTACGCTTTAATTCTTCCACAATAGCTCGACTTTCAGCAGTGTGACGATCGATTTCTTCTCGACGATCGTAATAATAGGTCATTGCAGCATGAACAGAGGCAAGTGGTAAGTCATACTTGCCGGCAATTTCTTCTATAGAAATTCCCATTTTCAGATCCATTTCGGCGATGTGTGCTACAGCAATTCGATGGCCAGCAATGCGTGGCTTACCACCAAGTACCCCAGGCGTAATTTCGATATGTTCTGTGATGACGGATTCCTTAGACATTATAGTTTAAGGCTATTAATTGGTAATTTTTAAGCTCTTTAATATTAGCACAAATAGTCACCGTTACAGGAAATTGTAGGGTGCGTTAGACATTAATTCTTTCGATTTCAACAGGTTGGAAGGATCAGACGCACCCTACGGACAGTATTTCGATCGCCCCCACCATCAACTAGATTCAAGCTAGATCCAGTGCGGCCTGAATCGGGGGGAGTCCAGAAGTATAGAATAGAGGTTGCGGAACCGGCACACCGCCCGATCGCTCGCCCCCAGCAATTTGTTACCCTAAAAATAGAATCTCCCCTCCCTCAACTCCCTCCCATGAACAACGCTTCTCCCCTGATTCAAACGATAACTCCAGAACGCTGGGCCGGGTTTAGTATGGACTTTATAGGGGCGGGTTACACGGGTTTGTTGGTCAAAAACGGCCGCGCCGTGCGTACCCTGAAATCCGGGCGGCATTTCAGCTTCGCCCTTCCCCTGCTAGAACAGTGTCAAATTGTCATCGTAGACACCAAACTCCGCAACTTGGATGTACAGTCGCACGGAGATTTTTTGTCTAAGGATCGGTTTTTAATTGATGCCACTCTGACTGTTATTTATCAAGTTATAGATCCGAAACGAGTAGCTTTGGAATTGTCCGATCCTCTAGCTGTTTTAGCAAGTGCAGTTAAGGATTGTATGGGATTAGCGATCGGGCAAATACCCCTACAACAGCTTATCAGTCAAGGACGGCTGTTGCTGCGCCAAAATTTGCTCGATCGCGTCCAAGATTTTTATACCCTAGGTTTTAACTTAGAAGACGTGCGAATTGGCGATGTCAGCTTTCCCGAAACCAACGGAGTTATTCGCCAAGTTGAGGGAATGAGTGCCCGACAGGAAGCAGAAAATGCCGCCGCCCTGCAAATGAGAATTGCCGAAGCAGGCCGTCCGATTGTTCCTCAATCTCCCGTACAGCAGTTAAACTTAATTTCAGGTAATTCTCCTGCGAGTCTTCCAGCTTCAGACACAGCAGCGGGTTTCGATCGCGATTTACAACAACTAACACAACAACTTGCTCAAAACAGCCTCCCTCCTGACAGAAATCCTCCCCAACTTGCACCAACCGTACTCGCAAGCAGCGATCGGCAAACAACCGCATATTTAATCTACAAACTTTCTGGAGAAGCGATCGCCCTAACAGCCAATCCCTTTACAATTGGACGCGAACCAACCAACACTTTAGTATTGCAAGATCCGCAAAGTTCGCGCTACCACGCTCAAATCCGCCGGGCCACTGACGAAATTGGCAAACAGCGGTATCAGCTTGTCGATAGCGGCAGTTCCAACGGCACTTTTGTGGGTGGGCAGAGGCTGGCTGCTAACGAGCCTTTTTGGCTACCAAATGGCTGCGAAATTGCGATCGGCGACCAAAAATGGATCTTTCAAAATTCGTGAGATAAAAATATGAAGTTATTTGAAACAGCAGATAAACACAGATAAATCCCATCAGCGTTCATCTGTGTTTATCTGCTGACATCTGCGGTGAAAAAATCCCAATTTAAGTAACTTGCTTTAATCACGATATACAAGTAATAGATGCCGAATCTACCGTCAACAATATGAATGTTTTTTGCAACCGCAAATCAACGCAGATAAACACAGATAAATTCCATCAGCTTTCATCTGTCAGGTTTCTGTAGGGGCGTTGTCAAGAGTCCCCGCCCTTCCGACACAGCTTGACAAATCCCTCCAGCCCAATTCCCTATACTCCCAGGTAGAAGTCTCTTGCCAACCCTAGGGGGGATATCTCCACAAGCATTTCGAGCGAGAATTTGTCAAGATTGAAAATATAAGTAGAGGACAACCGCATGAACTTTTCTATACAATCTGTTTACAACTGGTATCGCGACACCCTCCGCAACCCCAAATACCGCTGGTGGATTATTCTGGGAACCCTGGCATATCTGGTAAGCCCGATCGACATAGCCCCAGACTTTCTCCCCGTCATCGGACAAATTGACGATGTGGCAATTGCTGTGTTGCTGATTTCCGAAGTATCCCAAATGGCGATCGACTACTTTAAATCTCGTCAAACAGAGACAGCTTCAGCATCCGAAGCCACCGGTGCCCCTTATTCTGAAGCCAAAGGCAGCACCGTTGACGTAGATGCTGTTTCTGTAAAATAATTGCCAAAAATAATCGATCGCTACAACCCCGACTTCTTACAGAAATCGGGGTTTTTGTTTTTTCAATGGCAACTGCTCAGATCGTGCTCTAAAGCTGGTAATTTTAACTATGATCCATCTGTGTTAACAAAAAATTTTTATAGATGAAGTTTAGCGAAATAGTACAAAAACTTAACTTAGCCACCAGTCGCACCCTCACAGCGTCGGTTGCTACCGATCCAGAAATTACAGGCGCGGCCCCTGTTGATGAAGCTGCATCCGGCACAATCAGTTACATAGAAGGTGCTAAATTTGCCCCTCATACAGCCACTACAAATGCTTCGGCTTTAATTTTACCCTTAGATGAAAGCCTCCAAGCTCAATGTACCGATCGCAACATTGCTTGGATTGCCGCAGCAGATCCGCGATTGCTGTTTGCTGAAACGATCGCCATTTTCTATCAACCGTTTCGCCCAGCATCCGAAATTCATCCCTCAGCCGTCGTTCACCCCTCAGCAGAAATTGGTGAAAATGTCTATATCGGCCCCCACGTCGTTATCCAAGCAAAAGTCAAAATTGGCAGCAACGTTTGCATTCACCCAAATGTCGTAATTTACCCAGATGCGGAAATAGGCGAAGGCACTGTTTTACACGCTAATTGTGTCATCCACGAACGTACTCGCATCGGGGCAAATTGCGTGATTCACAGCGGTGCGGCAATCGGTTCCGAAGGTTTTGGGTTCGTGCCGACAGCCACAGGATGGGTGAAAATGGAGCAGTCTGGCTGCACTGTATTAGAAGAGGGCGTTGAGGTTGGCTGCAACAGCACGATCGACAGGCCCGCTGTCGGAGAAACCCGCATCGGCCAAAATACAAAAATCGACAATTTAGTACACGTAGGTCACGGCTGTCAAGTAGGAAAAAATTGCGCTTTTGCCGCTCACGTTGGCATGGCTGGCGGGGTGAAAATTGGCAACAATGTAATTTTGGCAGGTCAAGTAGGAATTGCTAATCAAGCCAAAATCGGAGATGGGGCGATCGCCACTGCTAAAGCCGGAATTCACAGCGACGTGCCCGCAGGTGCGATCGTGACGGGCGTTCCAGCAATTCCCCACAAACTCTTTCTTAAAGCCGCAGCCGTCTACAACCGCTTGCCCGAAATGTACCAGTCTCTGAGGCAAATTCAGCGCAAGCTCGATGGGTAGTCATTAGTCATTAGTCATTAGTCATTAGTCATTAGTCATTAGTCATTAGTCATTAGTCATTAGTCATTAGTTAACAGTTAACAGTCAACAGTTAACAGTCAACAGTTAACAGTCAACAGTTAAGTGTATTATAGTTGCAACCCATTAAATGTGGAATAGTATAACTAACCTGCGACTGCTGTCGCCGTCAATACCAGCAATTGTCAAAATAATCTTGTTTTTCTCAACTTGGATTGTTGTGTGGCTTCCCGCAGCGATCGTGCTGGCGATCGCCCTCAAATGGCATCCGCCCCAACCCCTGGGAAACAAAAAATTACCTTTACTAGCTTCCCTCTACGTGATTGTCCCCTTCATTTTATGGGCGACAATGTGGATTGAAAACACCTCTTTTACCAATTGGGGTTGGGATTGGCAACCCGCAGTTGTGATGTCATTAATGCGGGGATTAGGATTAGGAATAATCAGCTTAGTAATTTTATTCGGTCTGCAATTAACCGCAGGTTGGATCGAGCTAAAAACAAGCGCAAATTCCACAGAAACAGGCGAACAAAAAATTAATGTTGGGACTTTAATTTTTAACCATGCTAGTCTGCTGACTCTGTTATTAGGACTGTGGATTAGCGCCACAGAAGAGTTAATCTTTCGCGGCTGCTTGCAAACAATCCTCCAGCAAGATTACTCAGTGCTAATCGCAGCAGCGATCGCCAGTTTCATTTTCGCGATCGCCCACCTAATTTGGGCAGCCAAAGAAACTCTACCGCAACTGCCCGGATTGTGGCTGATGGGGATGGTTTTAACATTAGCCCGCATCGCTGACAATGGCAGTTTAGGATTGGCGATCGGCATTCATGCAGCTTGGATTTGGGGTATAACTACCGTAGATACAGAAGGCGCAATTAAACCTACTTCGAGGGTACCAGAATGGATAACAGGAATTGCCACTAAGCCCCTAGCAGGTGCAGCCGGAATTCTGTTATTGCTAGCAACAGCAGGCGTAGTTTTGTTAATTTAAATAAGACTTACTCTAAAAAATCCGGTTTTTTATAAAAGATTGGCTCTCCTATATTTGTGGTATAAATGATAGTATAGCAATCCTAAATCATGTGTGAATTTCTTACTCCCTCCCCTTACCAAGGGGAGGGTTGGGGTGGGGTTAAAAAATTTATGACTCCTGCAAGGATTGCTATATAAGCGTCTTCCTCATCCGGGATATGGGGCTCGCAACACAATAATTTTTATTTTGCTGAGAACCATAAACTCAGGAGATTTGGATTATGATATCAATTCCGGTTGCACTCCTCATAATGGTTGACTGTGGAATGTTAACTGTTAACTGTTAAATCGGGGTCGCAAAACTCAATGATGGTTGAGTGTTAAATATTGACTCGATTTTACGGCCGACGATCAAGCGCGGATTTGATATGATATCTACTCTCTTGAATCAAATATTCAAAGGACGTGATGGCGGTGGTGGCATGGGCGGTTTAGCGATCGCCAGAGACTTAGAATAGCGAGCCTCTAAAACACCAGTTCTAAACTGAGCCACTTTTTCTCCCTTCCTGTGAAATACTATCACATTAACCCGACTGCTGTAAATAGTCAGATACCGCTGTTTGACAATGAAGGCAAGAATAATAAAGACAACACCGATAAAAATACTGAGAGTCGGAATTCCTAACCAAAACAGCCACCAAGTACAACCCTCTCCTGTTTCAATCGCTCTAACATCCTCAATCGGAATAAACACCTCTTTTGTTTCTAATCCAAAAAAAGATTCCGAGCTGATTTGTAACATTTCGCCGGCCAATTTAACCGTAATTGTGCCATTAGTTTGAACTGGAACAAGACCCACAATTTGACCAGGTGTACCGCTGATTTGGATGAGTTGATTAGATTTCATATTTATTGTCTATTGGCGGTTCGGAAAAGCTATGAGAGCGCCTCCTTTTAGGATTTAGCACGTCCGAAGAATTGTATAACAACAACCTCGACCTATTTGTTGACTCAAACTTGCTCTACCTATCGCCACAAGTACCACTAAAACCTCCTGCGTATAATAGGAAAGCTGATGCCCATAGCTGTAAGGTAAATCTAACTTGCTGGCAACGGGTTTGAGGACATCTGCTGCTTCATCTTTATTAACTTGATGTCCCTTGAGTTGATTGTACAAATACTCCACTACTTCACAAGTAATGTTTTTTGTAAATACGATTGTAGGTCTTTGAGCCTTAATCACATCTACTCGATAGTTTGAGCCTTCACGGTAGACGAGGTGGCAGTTGCGTAATCTAACCTCTCCAATCAATTCGCTCTCCATCTGTTCCTCCTATTTGATTCTCTAATACCAATTTAATGTGAAGTTGCACATATCTCGATCCCCCTCGCATCCCTCTGGTTGTTGGGGAGTAGGGGTTGACTTTGATCGGAATCTTGTCCCCCCCTTATTAAGGGGGGCTAGGGGGGATCGGATTCTATGCAGCCTCATAAAAAATTGGTATAAGCAATTAGCAGCGATCTATCTAGGGCCATTTACCAATAAAATTGCTCATCTCATTTTTACTAAAACCCAAACTCTTCCCCAAGTCTCCGCCTCAAATCTCCTGATAGTGGTAATTGGCGGATTTCTTGGCAAATTGCAGCATGAGATTCTCCATTTTGAATGCGCTGCCTGTAAATTCCAATTAACAGCGCTTCAAGACCGTACTTAGATAACATTTCTGTCGCTAAACCGATGATGCCCAGCAAGGCAATGCCACCGAACATTCCTGCTGGCCCACCTAACATTGCCAAAGCAGTCGTAATTGCGGCAGCTCCTGCAAAACCTGTAGTTGCCATCACAATTAGAAGTAAAATTACAGGCAATCCTAGTCCTGCTGCTTTCCTAACAAACTCGTCCATAATGTCGCTCCTAGTCTGTATATAGAGGAATTAAAAATCCGAGAATTTGGTTTTTTTGCCTTGACTTCCCTTTAACAAAAGGCTTCAATGAAACCAACCCCCAAATTTATTTACTTATTTCATTAATTTTTCCTAATTTATTGAAGGATTTGGTATGGGTTTAAGTTTTATCTCTAGTATCTTACCTAGTCCCACTCCAAAAACTTGATAGACAAATCATTGTTACTACGATCGCCTAGTTGAAGAGCATTGTCCATAATTTTCCTGAATTCATAACCCTGATTGCGAGCTAATACACCGCCAAGCTGAACAGTCAAAAATTGGACTACAGCTCCGTCTCGTTTATCGAGAAATTGGACGCTGATAGACTGAACTTTAGCCGTCTTACTTTGCTTGTTGGTCAACCGCCCTACAAGAAATCTCTGAGTTCCTGTATTTTCCATCGCTAATCCAGTTAACTCCAGTCCATTCACGAGCTGAACCCTAAAAGGGTCTGGCTTCCGCGGGTTTTCAGGTGGTTTGGGAAATCGACAAAGCTCATCGAGAGATTCATACTGTTTTCTTTCAGAATTCAATTGAAAACACCCCGGATACTCTTGGGCGATCGCCCTCGGAAACAGATTGAAAACAGACAGAAGCGCGATCGTAGGTAAAGCGGTTATCAACTTGACGCACCTAAACATGGCCTTTTACTCTCCAATCAGCAACGATACTCGTAAGTTGTTTTAGTCCAGCAGTTTTCACAGGTAAATCTGGTTTCGACATCTACTGATTAACCAGGGTCAAACCCAAAAATTATGCAAAGCTGAGGGGGAAAGTGTATTCAGGTTCGCTGAACTCAGAAAGCTCTCCGGCTGCGCCGACTTTCTGAAACATCCACCGCGCCTAACTGAGATTAATGTATCAACAATAGTTCTAATTTGTCAAGCTAATGCTCAAAAAAAACTCATTAAGTGAGATGACGCTCTCAAAAGTCGATTGCAAAACGCTCTAGCCCCTTTAATGGCAGCTTAAACAAGCTCTAAACCTCTACCAATCAAGTATCCCGATCGAGCAACTGCTCCAAATTTCAGCCGATCACCCCTCAATTATGCTGTTTTGTATCTCGTTTACCTCGTGATAAGTGAGAAAAACGCCCATATAATCAAGTTACAGCCCCGAAGCCTCTGTTTGCCCCACCCCTCAGTTCTTCTGTTGTCTATCTCGTTTACCTCGTGATAAGTGAGAAAAAAGCCCATATAATCAAGTTACAGCCCAGAAACCTCTGTTTCCGATGCCCAAATTCCTGTGTTCGCTGCGATCGCGCGATCGCCCCGTCCTTTCCCAGCTATCTTTGAGTAGAACCGCCCGCTTTGTAATACCTGTATTCAACGTAGTATGAAACTTCCCGAAGATTTTTTAATAACTTTAGCCACTAAAGTTGGCATTTCCGAAAACGAATTTGAAGTCTTATCAAGAGCAATCAAAGGCGAATCCATGTCTGATATTTCAGACCAGCTTCGCGTTCGCAAAGATGCCTTACAAAAACGCCTGGGAGAAGTGTATAAAAAATTTGAAGTTCAAGGTGCTGGGCCTGGAAAATTAGCCAAACTCCAGCAAATTCTCGTAACTGAATACCAGAAACAAGTTTCCACTAACCGTCACGATGCCACAAGCGACCGCGAAGTTGCTCCAACCGTAGAGAATACCCGCTTCCAAGACGCAACTATCCCTCAATTCTCACCGCGTATTGATTGGGGAGAAGTCCCAGCTCAAGAACCTTTCTACGGACGTAATTCCGAAATAGAAACTCTCAAAAAATGGGTAGTAACAAACCGTTGTCGAGTAGTCACAATTTGTGGCATGGGAGGGATTGGCAAAACAGCATTAGCTACCCAAACTCTACAACAAATTAAAGGGGAATTTCAAACCATAATCTGGCGAAACCTCGCCACCTCTGGCCCCCTTGAAAAACTATTGCCAGACATCTTGCAATTCCTCTCTCATCATTCAGAAATCGACATTCCCAAACCCAGCAACTCACTCATCTCCCAGTTAATAGAATATTTGCGTTTAACCCGCTGTTTATTAGTCTTCGATGAAGTCGAAACTATCCTCGAAAGCGGACAGCTACCAGGACAATACCGCCCAGGCTACGAAAGTTACCGGGAACTCTTCCAACAAATAGCACAAACCCCTCACCAAAGTTGCCTGCTTATCATCAGTTGGACTCACCCTATAGAACTCGATATTTTAGCAGAAACAACCTTACCTTTGCGAGCTTTAGAAGTGAGTGAGTTACCAGAAAAGGATGCCAAACAAATCATTTTATCCGCCCCCCAAGTTTCTACTTCAGAGAGGAATTTACTATCAGAACTTATTTACCTATATGGCGGCAATCCCCTCCTATTAAAAATAGCGGTCACTCACGCTCAAGATATGTTAGCCGGCAATTTAGCACAACTCATTAAAAAAACTCCCTCGGTTATTGAGGGCATTGTCCGAGATTATTTTGAGGAAAATTTTCAGGATTTTCATGAATTAGAAGTAAAAGTATTGTCTTGTTTGGCGAGCAATAAACCCGCCACCCTTAGCGAGTTGCAATCCAGTCTCCTATTTGCTGAAGACTTATCAGAATTGAAACTGGCTGTAGAAATTCTCATCGAGCGATCGCTCCTGCAAGCCCTCACCGAATCCGAGGAAGAACGCCTGACAGTCAGCCCGCAGGCTAGGCGACTTGTCACCCATCAATTAATTGCTAAATACCTGAATCAAATTGGTTACAAGAAATACTTAGAGAGTGAGTTACAGACGGCAAAATGTTATTTAACACAAACCCTTCGCTACAATCCAGAACTGCCAGCAGCTAACTACAATTTAGGGTCAACCTACGAAAAACTAGAAGATTTGCCCAACGCTCGCCAGCACTACAAAAAAGCAGCAGAATATAAAAACAGTCGCGCTGCCGCTGCGGCTGTCAATAATTTAGCTCGACTGGAAATTCTCAGCGAAAATTTTGACGTAGCGGTAGAACTAATTCTCTCCATTTTGCCACAAGTTAATGACAAAATGGTGCAAGTCACGCTCCACAAAAATCTGGGATGGGCTTATCTAGGACTGCAACTTTACAGTGACGCAGAGACTCACTTGCAAAAAGCAATTGAATTAGATAAATTCTATCCTATTGCACACTGCTTGCTAGCACAAGTTCTCGAAGCAAAAGGGGATACAACAGCCGCTCTTTCTTGCTGGCAAAAATGCCTGAATTGCTCTGCCCAAGGCCAACAACAAGAAGGTGTGGCGTGGAAACTTCCCGAATTAAGTATTTGGAAGAGTTTTGCGCGCGAGAGGATCAGTGCTTCGGGCCGAGAACCTAATTAATTAAATTTTAATTAAATTACAGTAGGCTGCGTCAGTAGTTCTCAGTTTTTCGCTCCTACTTCACCATTTAACTAGCTGACGCACCCTACTGAACGATCGCTAACAATTAAAGTTATTTAGTTCGGAGGAACTATCGGATCGTCCTCTCCAGAACTGCATTTTGTTCTGCGCTCAGCTTGGGCAATTTCCATCAAGGGGTAACTACCAACGGCTGATACTAAACTTGCCTCTATATTGGCAATGATTTCTCCCGCAGCATTGGGAACCCCCATTACTAATAAAGTCAGGGGGGTAGATGAAACTATAGGTATCACAGCTCGTTTCTCCGTCAAAGAAAGGGATAAGGGAGAAGCGAGTTGGCCAACTGCGCTCTATTATTAACCAGGGGGTAGGGAAACAATTATGCAAAATTTTCAGAAAAAATTTCCCCTCATCAAGCTGCAAACGTTCTCAGTGCTTGCTTTACGGAGTATTGAATTTTCTGTAAATCTTACATTGAGACGCAATTAAATCCTAGGCAGAGTACATCTCTGAGGTAAAATTAAGTCTAATCCTTTAATTGCTCAGGCATAGTCTCATGCCGATTCCCAAGCTTAGTGAAGCGACGATCCAGCATAATACCTCTGCCGCCTCCCTCAAGCGCGGTGAAACTTACTATTTAGCGGGTAATGTTACTAGCGCTGTCCTGCGTGGCAATATCGTGCAAGCAATAGTGGAGGGTTCTGAAGTTCAACCTTACCGTATTACGATAAACTTTGATGACGCTAATGTGGCATCATCAAATTGTACTTGTGCTTACGATCGCGTTGGGTGGTGTAAACATATTGTGGCTACCCTGTTATTATGTCTGCGACAACCACAAATAATTGAGCAGCGCCCCACACTGGAACAGTTACTCGATCGCCTAAACGATGTACAAACCCAGCAATTAATACAAAATTTAGTAGAAAAGGAGCCCTCACTCATTGATCCGATCGAACGATACGTTAACTTAATTGCTATTCCTACGCCTCCACAGCAACCTACTAAAGCACCCCGTCGCACCTCCATTAATCCCGCTCCCTTTCGACAACAAGTACGACAAATTTTGCGAAATGCTGTGCGTTATTTCGAGGATGGATGGGAGGAAGAAGACCCCATTACAGAAGAACTTTTCGATGTGATTCAGCAAGCGCAGGAATTGATCGCAGAGGGAGATGGTAACAACGCCTTAGTAATTTTACAAGCCATCACTGCAGCCTGCGTTGAAGATTGGGATGACGTAGAAGAATATGGCGCTGAAAGTTCTGATATAGCGGACGCTTTGGATGAAGCTTGGACAGAAGCCATTTTAACGGCTGAACTAACTGCTGAAGAAGAGATCGATCTCCAGGTGATGTTAGAAGCTTGGCAAGATGAATGGGATTGCGATTTCAGCATGAGCTTAAAAGCATTACGCCAAGGTTGGGATGATCCCCTAATTCAACAGGTACTTCAAGGAAACACTACTGGGCAAGAAATAGGAGCTAATGACGCACCAAAATGTGCTAAGAATTTAGCATTAATTCGCTTGCAAATCCTCGATCGCCAGGAACGCTATCAAGAATACTTATACTTAGCGCAAGCAGAAAACTGCCCTCAACAATACTTGACGATGTTAAGTCGTTTGGGGAGAGTAGAAGAAGCAGTGGAAGCTGCTGCTACTCAGATGAAATCAGCGGAAGATGCTTTTGCTCTCGCTCAAAGTTTACAAGCACAGGAAGCCCAAGCTGAAGCTCTAAAAATTGCTCAAACTGGGTTGAAGTTGTCAGGCAATTGCCTTTATAAACTGGCAATTTGGACGAGTGAGTTGGCTGTTGAATTGGGAGAAAACGAAGTTGCATTAAATTCTAGAATGCGGGTTTTTGAAATCAAACCATCCTTTGCCGATTATCTTTTAGTGAAGGAGTTTGCAGGAAACAGTTGGTCAACTGTGAAAGCAAATTTGTTAGCAACTCTCAGAAGTGATAGAAGTTGGGGAGTTTCTGAAGCACAGGTTGATATTTTTCTCTATGAGGGACTTATTGAAGATGCGATCGCTGTTGCTGATGGCTTGAGTGGCTACGAATCGGCACTGATTCACCGGGTAATGGGGGCTGCGATCGCCCACCGCCCCGATTGGACGATCGCCAATGCTTGTCGGCTTGCTGAATCGATTATGGATCGGGGAAAATCAGAGGACTACGATCGTGCAATTAAGTGGTTGGAAAAAGCCCGCGCTGCCTATTTACAAATGGGGCAAAATCTTCAGTGGTGTGCTTATCGTTCTCAACTTATGCAAGTACACAATCGGAAGCGGAAGTTAATGGGAATGCTGAAGAGTCCCGATTTAGATTGAGGCTGAAGTTTACCGTAAACCGGAACAAGTGAAAGCGGCCCAATAAAAAGGGTCAGCAAAAGGGAAATCTAAGCAACTAATTATTTCCAGTCGTTCCAAAGTTTTGTAATTGCGTGTTGCTGTTTCGGCCCGCTTTTCTTCCTCTTGTAGCCATTGTAGGTAGTCGGGGGAACCTTCTGGATAGGAATTACGCTGGTTTTCTGCAAACTGGCGATCGCCCTCCGCCTCTTCAAATTTGCGTTCTAATAAATCAGCAAGTTGGCGAGAATAGCAAGCGACAAATTCTGATCCAGAGAGCGATCGCAAATTTATTTGTGCTTGCTGCAAGGCTTTTGGGCGGCTACTTCCTTGCTGCCGAAGTTTGTGATAAAAAATTGAAAATAAGGCTGTTGCTAAATCATCTACAGCCCACAGCGTGCTCACCACACTCCGAGCACCCGCACATAAAAATCCCGTCGATAATGTCAAAATATCATCAGTAATTTCCGTAGTTCCTAACCCAGTTTCACAACAGGATAAAAACACATCAACTAGATGAGGAAGCCGCCAGCCCGGTGTCATTAACTGCCCCAAAGTAATGCTACCATCTGCCAATTCCAGTCTGGATTCTAACGGATTATCAAGGCGAGATTGAGCATGATGGCTAGAGATAATTCCCTCGACTTGTTGAGACAGTTGCCGATAGTTGCTGACCGTTGCTTGGCTACGTCCTCGTAAGTGTTGTTCATTGTGAATATTATACAGTTTGGCAATTTGTTCACCCTCAAAACTTGCACAGGGTAAATCTTCCGTTGCATCTTCCACAATACCATACATTAGTCGATCGTTGACAGGTGGACGTTTGTGGCAAAATTCTAAAACTTGACAACTAGGACTGTAACGAATAAGAAATTTATCTCCTAAATATTGACCATTTTCTAAGGGTAAAGCAGCAAAAGGAATTTGGTGTAGGCAAAGGTGAGGAACAATAATCAGTTCCTCGATATTATTAAGGTACTGACTAATCAGGTTATCGATTTGCAAACGGCGGGAAAGTTTCGCTAAAAACTGCGGAATTCGATTTCTCCACTTAGCTTTACATTGTAATTGCTCTTGGGCTGATTTACTTGAATCCCCAGCCTCCAAGTAGGGTTTTAGCCAACCTTCATGAATCCATTGTTGTAAGTTTTTGCCTCGTTTTCTGGTTATTTTGTACAAATTTAGTTCGGCTTGTCGCAAAACAAATACATATGTATCTTCATCAGTAGTGTAAAAATTAAGTATAGCTGTAGTAGGGCGATCGATGAGTTCTTGGATCGCGGTTAAATTAGGGGGACTGACTTGAATTTCGCCCGCTAAAACCGGATCTAAACGTCTTAGTTGTTCCCAAATTTGTTGCTTTTCACTTTCTAAACCTTGGATATTTTCACTAATGGCTTCTAAAGCTGCTCGATTGCGTGTACAATCCATATCAATTAGATCGTTAGCTCTAACTGCAATTAACTTCTGCTTTTTACTTGATTTCTTTAAACCGTAACGTTCGCAATCTATCTGTCGTTGAATTCCTTCAAATTCTGCTAAATATTCTTCTATTTCTGAAGGTATATCTCCATGAGAGTAAAGGTCATTACTGGCAATTAAATCTACTAAGCGACGAGAACGGGAACGTTCTACATATTCAAAAGCTTGTGGAAAATTTTTCGTATTAACTAATGCTTGTACAATATGTTCATAAAGATATATATCTTCTCCTAAAATTTCTTGGCGGCGTCGATCGGTATTAGCCCAAACTCGCAATTGTTCTAATGCTTCAATAGCAAGACAATACCCTTCAATAGCTTCTATCCATAGTCCTAATTTGAAGGCAATTTGACCTAAAATTTGTCCCGAAATCAGACAATGCTGGGGGAAAGCTTGAGGAGTTCTGACTTTTAATGCTAATTTCAAGTATTGCATTGCTTCGGTAAACTGCTCTAAATTGTGGTAGAGATAACCTAAATTATTTTGTACAGTTGCCCAATTTTCAGGAAAATCTTTGAGAGTATAAACTTCTAAAGCAGCTTGGTAATAGTCCCGCGCCAGTTTTAGGTTTTCGTCAATACTTCCTTGAGTGCGATCGCTATAAGCATTACCTAAGTTTAATTGCACCATAGCCCAATCTTCAGGAAAATCTTTCCGAGTATAAACTTCCAAAGCTGACTTATAGTAAAAAATAGCCATTTCTAAATTTTCAACTTCCTTTTCAATAGTGCGCCTCCTATAGGCATTTCCTAAATTATTTTGGATCATTGCCCAATTTTCAGGGGAAATTTGACGGGTATTTACTGGCAAAGCCATTTGATAGTAATTAATAGCTATTTCTAAGTTAGTATCCTCATCTCCTAGCAGACGTTCGCTATAAGCACTACCAATATTATTTTGAAGCATTGCCCACTGTTCAGGGAAATCTGAACGAGTATATATTAGTAAAGCATTTTCATAACATTTGATAGCATTTTCTAAATTTTGTAAGGAATCGCCATAAATTCGTTCACTATGAGCAACTCCTAAATGCTGTTGTGTTTCCGCCCACTGTTCGGGATAAGTTTCATAATTACGAACTTGCAAGGCATTATTAAAAGCTTCGATTGCTAATTCTATATTTTCTAGACGGCTACCATATTTGCGATTGAGGTAAGCAATCCCTACATTATTTTGACTCATCGACCATTGTTTACGATTAAATGCTTTTTGATAAGATTCAACACAGGTCAGATAAAGTACAATAGCTTCTTCTACATTTTCAACTTGATTTCCTTGAGCATTTCTTAAATAAAAAGTTCCTAAGTTATTTTTGAGCAAACCCCAAATTTCAGGAAATTGAGTAGAACAGCAAGCATCTAAAGCAATTTTATAATAGCTGAGAGCTTTCTCAAGGTTATCAAGTTGCTCTCCTTTAACTCTATTTTGATAGCCATACCCTAAATTATTCTGAATTTTCAACCAATTTTCTAAAGAAGTCTCTGGATCGTAAATAGTTAAGGCATTTTGAGAAGCAGCAATTGAAGCTTCAATATTTTCGGAAAGGTCTCCTTTTAGTCTCTCTAAATAAGCAACTGCTAAGTTAAGTTGTATCAGTCCCCACACTTCTGTAAAAGTCTCAGAATTATACACTTGTAATCCTAATTCATAATATGCAATTGCCCGTTCCAAGTTATCGGAATACTTCCCGGTTGTAGAAAGATAATAGGAAAATCCTAAATTATTTTGAGTGTTCGCCCAATTGTCGGGATAGTCCTCACGATTATAAACTTGTAAAGTAGCCTCTATCAAACTCCTACCTAATTCTATATTCTGTTCTTGACTTCCCTTGAATCTGCTGAGATATGTCGCCCCTAAATCATTATGAATAAACGCCCATAATTCAGGAAACTCTTCTTTCTTACAAATTTGTAGAGCAGTTTGATAACACTCAATCGCTTTCTCAAGATTATCAGCACGATTTTCTATTTTTTGACGGTAAGCATCTCCCATACAAAATTGAATCGTACTCGATTGTTCGGGGAAATCTTCAGCACTATAAACAGTTAAAGCTGCTTGATAACACTCAATTTCTTTTTGGAAATTGTCGTCTCGATTCTCTTCAATTGTAATATAAGCATTACCTAAGCTCTCTTGAGTTTCTGCCCAATGTAGGGGAAAATCAGTATAAGTACGGACTTGTAAGGCATTTTTAAAAGCGGCGATCGCCCTTTCAATGTTATCTAATTTTTCCCCTTGAATACGATGATAATAAGCTAAACCCAAATTATTTTGAATTCTTGCCCAATCTGTAGGATTATCCTCTTTTGGATAAACAGCCAAAGCAGCATGATAATATTTAATTCCTAGTTCTATATTTTCAGATTCATCTCCCTTAACACGGTGGAGATAAGCCAAACCTAAATCATGCTGAATTTCCGCCCATTTTAAGGGAGACTCTTGACAATTGCACACTTTTAATGCTAATTTAAAAGCAGCGATAGCCCTCTCCAGATTTTCTTCTAAATCACCTTCAACTCTGTCAAAATAAACTAAACCTAAGCGATGTTGAATTAAACTCCATAATTCCGGTTCATCGGTATCATTACAACATTGTAAAGCTAATTCATAACACTCTATTGCCCTTTCTAAATTCCTGCTACGGTTCCCAGCAAGGCGAATTTGATAAGCAAACCCCAAATGGTTTTGAGCAATCAACCAATCATCCTGGTAATCTTCCCGATTGAGCGCCGTCGCTACTTGTTGATATCCCGCGATCGCAATTTCAATATTGTTTACACAATCGCCCAGAGTAAATTCTTGAATAAGACTACTAAAAGTGCCAATTACAGTGGCTATATCGTAAGCTTCTTCAGACTCTAATTTCATTAAAACATCAGTTGCCCAACTTCGCAAAAACCAATCAAAATTATCATCTAATTTATCTAAATTTTTCTCTAAAATAGGATACACAACTTCTGCATCTCCTTCACTTGCTTCGATTGCTGCCAAAACTTCTAGGAAAAAATTTAATAACTCTTCAGAATTAGCTAATTCCGACCTAATTTGAATTAAGTCTTTTATCTTCGCCACCGCACTCCGCAGCCACTCATATCCCTCTTCATTTTCCTCAACTAATAATTCCTCTGCTACCTCCTCCATCACCTCTAATAAACCTTCATTAATGAGGTGTGAATAGTCATCCAAAATATCTCGTTCTTCACCATCGGGACAGGTACGTAGCATTTCAATGAGGTGACGATAATCAGAGTTTAGCTGTTCTTTCATGTTACCTTTTTTGGGTTAATATCATTTTTGGTTTTATATCAATTTCGGTTGCACTCAGACATGATATAGAGGAGACGGCAGTGCCGTTTCCCTACCCGGATTAATTTTAGGGACACGGGGCACTGCGCCGTGTCGAAAGCTGTGGGTAAGATTAATTCCGAGGGTAGGGATTTGATACCACAGGAGTGCAAGTATCTGTATCGCTACAAATATATAGACAAGTGAGCATGATACTCGCATTCCTAAAAAACGCTTTTTACAAAATGGGGATGTTCTCAGTTTTTTGAAAAATATTTAAGATTTTGTTTCAACATCCCAAATTCCTGCTAATTTATTTAGCATTTTTTGGGCTAACTGTTGGAGGTGGAAATCTGCGGAAATAACTTTTTGTTCGCGACCAATTTCTCCACTCAAAGCCTGTTGTTCAGGAGAATACTCAAGTATTTGATGATGAGGATTAATAGGAATACTAGCGACTAATACATCTGCTCCTGCATACCGCCATTTAATGGGTTTAGTAGTTCGGTAAATGCGCTCTAATTGAGCTGTAATTTCGGAAAAATTTTGTGTTTCTAATAGTTGTCGCACTTCTATGGCTACTGGATCGTCACTTCTCAAAAACTGATTTCCTAATTCCAGACGATAGAGATGATCGATCAGAGCATCTAAGTTTTGGAGTTGGGCAATCTGGATCTGGCTTGGCAATGCAGAATTATCCAGTGATGGGGTAAATCCTAGCAGTTTTCCTGAGTCTAATTTTTCGCCAAATTCAACTATTACATAGCCGATTCTGTCTTCTCTGGCTGCTGGTGGAACTACGATCGCACTTTCTCCAAACCAAACCGGGCGGCATTCTAATTTACCAATCCCTGGTAACACCAAATCAGCAATATCCCACTGGGCACGGACGACTGGATGCCAACTATCGCCTTGAATTAAATCGGGTTCGTAAGCTTGCCATTTAAGGTAACTATAGACAACATAAACTGCTAAAGTATTCACATAAACTCGTTTGGCAGCCTCATGCTTTGTCAATTCAGGAGCGAGTTGCAGAGTCTCGGCAGCAAATTGTCGAGCGGTGCGGTGAGCATCAGTACCTAGTGGAACTGTCAATAGCGTTGGGTTTGTGCTTTGCATAATTTAATCCTCTCTTGTGTATCCTAGCTCTAATGCGATCGCTTGGAGCAAGGGGCGACAGTTCCTTTCCCAGTGTGATTTTAGAGTTTGATAGTTGATGTTAAATTCTTTGGCGATCGCAGTAAACTTGTCAGGGGTGGTTTTAAACAGCACCTTTAATGTGAGAACTTGACAGTTACACTCTGGATGATTTTTAGGATGACAGGAGCGAAATTTCCCATCGGGGTCTTCTTGGACGTATTGTTCTAGCTGTTGAATAATATTCTGATAATTTTCTTGCTCTAAAAGTGCTATGTAGCCATCCAAACCACTGCGGGTAGGAGTATAAAAACTTGTTTCTGAAAGCAAATCCAGCAACGCGGTTTCAGTATCTGAGCCTCCTATGAGGGCATCTAAACTGTAGGTGGGCGGTTGAGAAGGTAAATTCAAATCCTTAATGCGCCACTCTAGGTAACTATTTATCCATTGTCGCAGTCGTCTTGACATATTCGGATCGCTAAGCTTGAAGTTCGAGCAAATGCTTTTGTTCACCCATACCCAGGTTTTATTTAAGGCGTCTAAATAATCGGGATGTGCAGATCGCAGTAGTCCGGGAAGTTGCTGTAGTTCGGCGAGCAATCGGTTCATCGCTTTGCGCCTTTGGGAGCTGTTTTGGGGATACTCGCATACCTCCTCAATTAGTTGGCGCAGCAGTTGATCCATGGGTGTTAAATTAATTATTTGAGTTCTAAACTCATTGTTGCACCGCTTGGAGATTCTCCGCTAACCAGAGGATGCTCTGTGTTCTGCGTGCACCCGAAAGTTAGAGTTATATCAATTCCGGTTGCACTCCTCATGACTGTTGACTGTTGACTGTTAACTGTTGACTGTTAACTGTTAACTGTTAATCGAAAAACTGAATGATGGTTGAGTGTTGGATGTTGACTCGATTTTATGCCAGACGATGAAGCGCGGATTTGATATGACAGATTTCAGATTAATTCAATTGTCGATCGATCGTCACAATCGAAACCGGCCGCAACGCATCAAAACGAGTTGAATTACCCCCAGCCACAGAACGCGATAACTGCACTTGCACAATTCGGTAACTCCAGTGCGGTTCGCGGCGCACCCGATCGCCCATCCAGCTCAAAACAGTAGCAATATCCTCAAAAGCTTCCATTGCCAACACGATCGAGCCTCCAGGAAGCAGCCGCAGCGCGCAAACGCCCAAAATTTTAGTCAACCCTCCGCCACTACCGCCAATAAAAATCCGGTGCGGAGGACGCAAGCGGTGCAAGATTTCCGGGGCGGTTCCGTGAATCGAGAACACATTTTGCAGCCCAAAACGGCCGTAGTTGAACTCGATCGCAGAAGTACCAGCCACCGTTTGTTCGATCGCGTACACCTCAGACTGCGGGAATAAACGAGCAATCTCGATCGACACAGAACCGTTACCAGCACCCACATCCCAGACAACTTGTCCCGGTTGCAAAGCCAATTGTCCCAGCACCAACACCCGCACTTCTCGTTCAACCGTCAAACCCGGCTTATCGCCACAACCGATAAAAGCTGCATCCGGTATTCCCAACAAAGGCAACTTTTCCAAATCCAAAGGTTCTGCCCTCGGCGGGGACTCCCGCAGCATCACAACCACGCTCAGCGGTGCAAAAGACTCTCGCAGCAAAGCTGACAGAGAACGCAAGCCCACGCGCTCGTCAGCAGAACCCAAATTTTCGCAAACCCAAAACTCGTAGCGTGTCGGCAAATCTAGAGCTTTCACGAAATTTGCCAGGGCAGCCGGAGTATGAGTTTCATCCGCGAGCACCGCAATTTTCTCGACACCGAGTTTGAGTTTTGCCGTCAGTTCCTCAAAATAACGTCCTTGAGAGCCAACAAAATGAGCGTCTTGCCAAGGGATTTGCAAGCGATTAAAGGCCAACTGCACAGAACTGACGTGGGGGTGAAAAGTCAATTTTTCTGCCGGCAATTGGGAAATTAACAACTTTCCCCAGCCGTAGAACAGCGGGTCTCCCGCCACTAAAATTACGATCGGTCGATCGCGGGACTCCACCGTCCCTGCAGAGGGTTTTAATTCGGGTTCAGTCGCCCACCAGCGCCTAATTTCCAGAATTGCTTCGGTCAAATCTTCCAACGCCCAGCGCTCTCCCTCGTGCTGGGGAAAATAGCTCAAATGTCGATCGCTCCCTATTAACAGAGCGGCCATTTCTACAACCTGCCGCGCCGATTCACTCAGCCCAGCAGCTCCATCTAAACCTATACCAACAACGTGTACTGTCACTTTTTAAGCAAAAAGTAAAAAACCAGAATTACTGATTTTTCCTGGTTTTTCATAAATTTTTTCCTTGACTTTACTGTCAAACAAAAATAATTAAAGCATTTAATAGCCAATATCCTGACTCTTGTCACAGGGGAGAGGGGGAGAGGGGGCGAGAGAGTGGGAGAGTGGGAGATGGGGAGAGTGGGAGATGGAAAAAATCTTCACATCGATCCTCTTCCTTCTTTCCTCTTCCGTCTTCCCTCTTCCTTCTTCTCTCTTCCTTCGTTAAAACTCAAAAACAGGCCAGTCGGGTTGCCGGATGTAGGTAGCCATGTCCTCAAACTTCCGTAGTTCCACTCGGTTTACGGACAGTTCTTGCGGCGTGTCCAACCATTGCTCGTTTAACTCTGACAGCAAAGCGCACAAGCGCTCGCGGTCAAGGTTCGGCCCGGTGTCCCCAAAATAAGCCAGAGTAATGTGGGCCGTAAAATGATATTGCTGTTCGATTCCCAAAGCCATTAAATCGGGATTTTGATAGATCGATCGGCGAAACTCCAGAATTTGCTTGTAAGAGTTTTCGTCCGTCGGTGCTAAACAAACACCCACAGCTCTAGTCATCACCATCAACCCCAGCACTATCCAGCGAATGGGAGCGCCGCCCGCCAAGGGTTTGCAGGCGGCAAAACGATCGGCCATGCGCGAGCGCAGTTGCTCCTCAAATTCGGGATTTTTATCAGAGGCATCTCGAAAAGCGCTGCTCCAGATCAAATCGGCTACGGTTAAATGGAAGGTATCAGGAGGCAGTGCCACGAGCGAACCCTCCGCTATTTCCTGCAATAGCCGTTGTTGGCTCGAGTGCAAATTACTATAAAATGCAGCATTTTCTGCATCTTCCCCCGCAGGGGGCGTAATCACCGAATAACCTGGAAAAGGTACAGGATCTCTCCGGCCAGTTTCGTCGGGCTTAAATTTTGGAGATTCCTGAATGTGTTCCACCTGGGACTTGTAGGAGTCCAGCAGCGTCATTCGCGCCACCCGATTTACGTAAGCTTGATAAGTATCATCCAATCTTGATTTCCTCGCGGTGACAAACTCCCACACCAAATTTTATATTATGGCGCGGGCTTCCAACAGCTCAATTCAGGATATGTTGGACAAGCCTCGCCTGCAACTCTGATTTTTTGGGCTAGTGAGCGTTTATGCAAATTTACCTGTTTTGGGGGGAAGACGACTTTGCGATGTCGCAGGCTGTGACAAGTTTGCGCCAAACAGTCCTCGACCCCAACTGGGCTAGTTTTAACTATGACAAAATTATTGCCGATTCCGCCGGAGCTGTGGTCGAAGGGCTCGATCGAGCCTTAACGCCGCCCTTCGGTACCGGCAGCCGTTTTGTCTGGCTGGCAAATACGACTGTAACGCAGCAGTGCTCTCCAGAACTGTTGGCCCAATTTGAACGGACGCTGCCGGTGATTCCCCCTACCACCGTGCTGCTGCTGACATCCGTCAAAAAACCCGACAGCCGGCTCAAATCTACCAAGTTAATTTCCCAGTCCGCCCAAGTGCGGGAATTTTCACCGATTCCGCCTTGGAATGACAAAGAATTAGCCCAGCGGGTGCGCCAAGTCGCGGGCGAAATGAACGTAAAATTGACCGCCACAGCGATCGAACTTTTGGCCGAATCCATCGGCAGCGATACCCGCCAGCTATACAGCGAACTCGAAAAATTGCTGCTGTTTGCGGGCAACCGCAGCCAACCTCTGAACCCGGAAGAAGTTGCGGCACTGGTACACTGTCACGCCCAGAATACCTTCCAGCTAGCCGATGCGATTCGCGAGGGCAATACCTCCGCCGCTTTGGATTTATTGGCAGGCTTAACTGCCCGCAGCGAGCCTGGTTTGAGGATTGTGGCTGGCTTGACTGGTAAGTTTCGGATTTGGCTGTGGGTCAAGGCGATGATTCAAGCGGGCGATCGCGATGATAAAATTGCTCAAGCTCTCGATCTTGGCAATCCGAAACGAGTATACTATTTTCGTCAAGAAGTCAAGAACGCCAGCTTAGAAAAACTGCAAAAAAGTTTGCCTTTGCTGCTAGACTTAGAAGCTTCTTTAAAGCGGGGGCGGGAAGAAAACTCAACCCTGCAAACCAAAGTTATAGAACTTTCTAGCTTGTTTCGCTGATGCGCGACAGGGCACAGGAGTGGCCCCTTACTGTAAATTTTTACAACAAATTTCGATAGTGGCTATGTGCTTGATGCCCGATCGGGGGCCAAAAGGTCAATAGATACTAGAAATACTCTCAGAATGCCAAAGTAGAAGTTAATGTGGTAAATAAATATTGTCCGCCGAACGCCGATCGGTTAATATTATTTGCCGGCTCTCCACCCCCCCCAAAAAAAGAGCGCTACCCATGACACAACAGAACCCGCGGGAACTGCTCAAGCACGGCGATCCAAAAGCGATCGCATCTAGCATCAACCGTACACTCAAACCCAAAGGCATCAACGCCGATGTGACGCGGGACAACGGCTGCCTCCACATAATTCTGGAGGCAGACAAAGTACCGGATCAAATGGTATTGGTCGATTTCATCCGCACCGGCATGACGAAGCTGGGACTCGAATCAATTCACACTGTAAAGGTTTACGGGCGTCGAACAGGTGACGGTGAGCCTGCGTGGGAAGATGAAATTGATCTGATGCCTGCGGGTTCAATGCCTTACCCCTTGGATAGTGGAATGCCTGACGAGTCTGTAGGTTTAGATGATGTCGAGCCCGAAGCCGAAGACTATTATCAAGAAGGAGAATTCGATCGAGATGACGACGAGGAAGACGAAGACGAATACGAAGATCAAGCCCCGCCTCCGAAAAAACAATTTCCCAAATGGGTAATACCTGTGGGTATCTTAGTACCTCTGGTGGCGATCGCAGGGCTTTTCTTTACTAAAACTTTCCCCTTCGGCGACTCGAACCCAGAACCGATAGCGCCCGAAGCTGCTTCCCCCTCCCCCCAACCCTCATCTCCCCCTTCTAAAGCCGGTGCATCCTCGACCGCCGCATCTCCGGGCATCCCACAGGCAGCCTCCCCTGCACCAAAACCCGCTCCCACTGCTGCTGCGCCAGCAAGCCCAGCTCCAGCTTCTCCTGCACCAAAAGCCGCCGCGCCTAAGCCTGACTCTTGGAGGGCAGCCGTTAACACAGCTCAGAAAGCAGCAATTTCGGCCCAGACGGCTCAGTCTCAAAATGAGTGGATAGCAGTAGCAAGCGAGTGGCAGCAAGCGGTTAAGCTCATGAGAGCCGTACCGTCAACCAGCCCGAACTATCAAAAGGCTCAGCAAAAAGCGGCAGAGTATCAGGCTAATCTGATTGTTGCCAACCGCAGGGCGGCAGCAGCGCCTTAAGAGTTTTAAGTTTTGAGTTTTGAGTTGAATACTCGATGTGCTAAAAGTCAAAAGTCAAAAGCCAAAAGTAAAAAATCTTTTTTTACTCAAAGCTTTCTTACCTTTTGACTTTTTTCAATTTTATTAAAATTTCATTTAACTTTACCTATTGCTCTGACGGGGTGACAACCCCGTCAGCCTGGTTGCTAAGGATCGCGAATTAAATAACTTACAATTTTAATTGTTATTGTGGGATGGGCGTCCCGCCCATCCCACTTTCAAGAGTGGAAGTTATTTAATTCTCATTCCTAAACACAGAGCTTGGTTTAAATTTGTTCTTCCCCTTGATTAAAACGCTGAATTCCTTGATTTTTATCTACGCGCACAATAGCATCTTTGGGAATATTGAGGATGCCTGTAAATGAATTTTGGCTTACTTTGAAAGCTTCTTCCTTATTTTTGTACTCGGCAAGTTCGCGCTGTAAATTGTCAATTGTCTCTTGAAACCGAGCGGCTTGTCTGAGCATTTCTTGTTCTGAAAAGTCCAGCAATCGAATCAGATTAGCCACTTGATATTCAAGTAATTGGGTTTCGGCAAGATTGTTATTAGTAACAAAAATTTTAGAAGTTTCTGAATAGTCAAAAACACTTTTTTTTTCGGGCATGGATAATGCGGTTTTGACACTAAGTGCCAAATCTTTAAACATTTCAGCCGTGCTTTGGGGAATTTTAACTTTTAGGAACATCACTACCGCAAACACACTTCCTGACGGCAGAAGTCCCCCAAATCCCAAGACAGACTTGACGTGGTAGGGAATAATTAAAGAATTTTGCTCAGGAATAAAGGGGCTGCCTTTTGCCTCTGATACGTGAAAAATATTTAATACTGCGGGTTCTAATTGCAGGAACCTTTCTCGCTCAATTCCGAGGAATGTAGGAATGTCTAAACCAAACTGCCGGATTATTTCCGAAATCGCCGGCATTTTAGCCACTAATTTTGTGCTAACTAATGGAATAGCTGTATTTTCTGCTGCGGTGTGCCGAGAATTCCACTGCGGTTCTGTGCCTGCTGCTGCTAGCAGAGTCCAACATTTCATGTCGGCGGCGGGGGAATTGCCCTTCATCAAGCGGCGCGCAGATTGTTGCAATGAGTCTTCTAATTCCCCGTAGGGATGAGTTTTGAACAAACGCACTAAGGCACAGGTATTTTCTCCAGTTTGCGAATTGCAAAAATGTCGGTAAATATAGTTAACAATCTTCTGGCTGCTGGCTTCCATACTAGCAGTATTTCTACCGAACTGGCGCAGGACTAAGCTGCATTTCGCCATGTCTTGCGGGGTAAATAAGGTAATATCGTACATTAAAAAATGCTCTCCAAGAGCTCAAACACTGTTTTTCATTTATCGTTAAGGCCGCTAAGCCATCCGGAATCCTACTGAGAGTTTTGAAGAAAGTGTTATATCAAATCCGGTAGCATCGTCCTGTATTCATCTCTGTATTCTCTCCCTCTGCGTTCTCTGCGCCCTCTGCGGTTAAATCATTCCGATACAACCGGAAACGATATTAGTTAAAATATGTAGAAAATTTGCCCGCCAAATGCAGCGGTTGTATGCCAGGATACAGAAATTAAGATTAAAAAAAAATCTATCCCCTAGGGTAGGCCACAAGGACAGAAAAGCCGATGTATAATTTATGGAATAATTTTTTACGATGACTCGCCCATAGAAATTAAAGAAACAAGGTTTTTCAGCGGATATGCCTCGCGTTGTATTGGGCATTTTCGTAGATAAAATTCGGTTTCTGGGTCAGCCATATTCACAGAAATCCTAGAAACTCAAGCTGCAATTTTTGTGGGGGCCGATCGCACGCCGATGTGGAAACTTGGTAAAATTTCGTCAGTCTTGGACGCAGAAACCGGGTTTGGTTACAGAGAAAAAACCCGGTTTCTTGGGTATTGGTAAGTAGACGCTGTGTCCAAAACTTTTAACAACCCCAAACAACTCTACTCAGCAGGTGAAGACTTTGCTTCCAGGGCATCTTTAGCAGACAATCCCTGATCTTGAACGCCAAAATACCACAAACTAGCAGCAGCTTCGGCACGAGTGACTGATTTCTTCGGCTGAAACAGAGTAGTAAAACCAAAAACCCGGCGAATATTCGCCAAATCTCCATTGTTAAAATCAGCTAAAACTGCCCGCGACGCCTGGGAATCAATCTTAGAAGCATCTTGAAAACCCCACTTTTCTTTCACCCCGTCAATGTTAGCTGTCGGCAAAACTTGACGACTATCTAAAGGCACTTTCCAGAGAATCATTGTTTCGCGAGTTAAAGGTGCATCCGGGCGAAATTTCACATCTTTAGTTTCTCCAGAAAGCGAACTCGGAATTACACCGGCTTCTGCTAAACCTTGAATTGCTGAAAAATCCGGGTCTGTTTTGGGTACGTCAGAAAAGGCTGGTTCGCTAGAGTCTACTGCTAATCTAATTTGTTTGGCTTGACGGCTAGCATAAATCTGATTGTTAGCTGCTACTAACCAGCGGGCGTATTCGCGGCGAGTGACAATTTTGTTGGGTTTGGGTAAACTGCTGGCAGTTTCTAAATTAGCGCTTTCTGTAGTTCGCACTTTCAGCACTTCCAACTGACTTAAATCTGCCACAAACTGCCGCAACTGTTGAGGAATTTGGGTGTCTAGTTGGCTAACGTTTGCTGATTTGGGTGAGGCGGATGGTGTTGGAGTAGTTCCCTCTGAATTAGAGGGAGTTGGTGAAGCGGTTGGAGATGCGCTAGACTCGGAATTATTAGGTTGGGGACTGGCGGCAATTTCTGGGCTTTCTTTGCTGTAGTCGATCGCAAATTCTGTAGAACCCCCTACTTTCTGAGTTGGAGAAAGCGACACTGTTACCCGCAAATTATCTCGGGTTGCTACTAAAGAACCTTGTCCCTCGGCGGTTGGGCGGCTAACTATTTCCCAGTTGCCACGCCCAAACTCTGTAGAGTAAAAGTTCTGAACCGAATTAACCGGATCAGTGCTCTCCCAGCGCAGCCGCACATTTTTTGGCGACGGATCGGTTTGCTCACCAACTTCGATTAACTCAGCATTAGGATATAGTGGAATCTCTGTCGGGAAATCGGGAGGAAGTTTGGCGGTAGAGTTTGTCTCAATTGCTGTCGCTGGTGGCGGGGAAGAGAAAACCACTGGATTTTGTTTTAATTTCGGATCGGCGGCTAAAGATTCTTCGAGTGCCTTGCTGTTGGGGCTGTTTGCACAACCTGTGACAGCAGCCAGCAGACACACAGCCAGCCAAGTATTTACAGCAGCGAGTATATTGGTTTTATTGGTTTTAGTGATTTTAGAGCGTCCTTGAGAGTTGCCTCGCCGTTGAGTAAATATAATATTCAGCATAAATCCCCCCTTTGCGGATATATTTCTAGGCTAGCGCAGATCGATCGGGCAAATATATTTCTTAACCAAATGAATTTTCTGTATTTACTTCTAGTTACTGCTACATTACTTGTCTCGCCTCTCAAATTTGCCCGTCCCGCTGCATCTCAACCAGCCCCGCTGCGGACAGCCATTCAGACGCCAGAGTGGCAGCCATTTTGCTCAGCGATGGGTCAGTTTGCGATCGATATGCCGGCCAATCCCAAAATTAATTCCGAAATTTTTTCTAATCAAATTATTGCTCATACATACCGATCGAACTTAAAAAACAAAGAAACTTATTTGCTTCAATACTTTGACCTAGATTTTCGTCGGACGAACAATAATATCAATAATATCAGAATAACTTTAAATAATGCCGTTGATTTATTTGTAGTGGGAGCGAATGCTAAATTGTTGCAAGTGCGGGATATTTCCCTCGGAGGCTATCCGGGAAAAGAGTTTGAGTTTCAGCCGCTTTCCCCCACTGAACCGATAGGTGTGGGCCAAGTTTTTTTGGTGGAAACGCGCGTTTACGGGCTGGTTGCCACTACCCCAGAACCAGAAAATGCTCAAAAATTTCTCGACTCTTTTCGTTTGTTTTGAAGCAGGAGGTTCGGCAACAAGCAGTGTATGGGATTTAACGGATTTAATGGATGGATGTTGAGGCAAGAAGTCCCAAATTCGAGGTGCGAGGGAAAAATTTGTTGGGAGTGGCGCTCGAATTTATTAATAAAACTTACGCTTTTAAACTTGGTTCCTAGGAAAATATTGGCTTGAGCAACGAAAAATTTCGGCATCAACCGAGTTTCTGAGGAATAATGCGGTCAGAACTCATTAAGTTAAATGTGACTTAAGACCTTATTTTTTTTTTGTACTCTATCTAACGGCATAGATAAATTTTACACCCGTGGAGCGATGTAGATACTTGCTCAAGTTTATATATTTGATATAAGGATTTTTAAATCGCAGAAAGCACAAATAAAGATGCTGTCTTGATCCATCTGGCTCCCATCTGGCTCAACGAAGTCAGGGAAGTCAGGCTCATCGAAAGCTTACCCGGAGGGTATCAACATATTATGAACAAACTAACACCAATTCTCCTCAGCGGCATCCTATTATTTGGAGCTGCTGCTTGCAGCGAGGGGGCTAAAACTAGCCCTGATGCTCCTAATTCTACCACAGAAAATACCACTAGCCCGCCCCCAGCCGAGAATGTTCAAAAAACTCAGGGTGACGCAACTAGCGAGATTCGCAGAGCACAAGCAAATTCGGATATCAGGGCCAGAGAACAGCGCAACAATGTGACGGGCGGTGATGCCATAAGAGCCGATGGCGACATCCAAAGTGAAGTGCGCTCCAAGTTAGAAGTAAACATCACTCAAGGTGCGCTAACTGTTGACGCAAAAGATGGGCTTGTAACCGTAGGTGGCACAGTTCCCAATCAAACTGATTTAGCTAAAATTGAGCCCCTAGCGAAAGAGATCAAGGGTGTCAAAGATGTGAATGTTACGGCTGTTGTCGCCCCTGCTGCACCCGCATCGCCTAGCAGCAATCAATAAATTAGCCGGAATAAGTCTGAGGGAAAGATGTAGTTATCTAGGATAGAAGTCTGAGGGAAGAGGGTAAAGTTTGGCATTGTAAGATTGCTTGCGGAGCAGATTACAAGGCTTAGGTGACTCTCTAGAGAGATGGGGGTTTTAAGTGAAAGAGTTTAAATTTAATTGTAAATTCACCCATTCAAAACTCGCGCAATACCTGCAACTTCCCCTTCCCAATTTCCGATTTCCCATCCCGGAGAATTAGTTGGAAACCAACCTGAAGATAGAGCGGGAAGTTATTCCCAGCGACCGATGAAAATTGTTGGGAAAAAATGACTAAATGTGATTGATGGCAGAGCATAAATTCTGTGGTTGTGTAAAAGTAGTATATTTTTCAGGAGAAAAAAAATGGCTTTAGGTCAACACAAGCGAGCTGTAGGAGCATTTTCTAATTACCGAGATACGGAACTAGCCCTGATGGAGCTGCAAAGTACCGGGTTTCCGATGAATAAAGTTTCGGTAGTTGGCGAAAATCTCGATCGCAACGAAATTGCTGGCGCTAGCACTGGTACTGGTAAGGGTACCGACGACAAAGTGGGCGGCGGCGCCAAAGCAGGGGCGACAGCGGGAGTCGTGACGGGCGGTTTGATTGGTTTACTCGGAAGCATTGGAGCGCTGGCGATTCCGGGAGTTGGCCCGGTGATGGCGGGGGGCGCGATCGCAACTCTGCTGGCAGATACTGTAATTGGAGGCGCGATTGGCGCAGCAGCAGGCGGTTTGGTCGGCGGTTTGGTCGGCTTGGGAGTTCCCGAAGCCAAAGCTAAAGTTTATAACGATCGCGTCTCGCGCGGAGAATATTTGGTATTCGTAGAAGGAACAGATGCCGAACTTGCCACAGCCGAAGGAATTATGACTGTGCGGGGCATTCAGGATTGGGGCATTTACGATGTGCCTGCAGACACCGGCCGCAGAGCTTCGGGTCGCCACAAGCGCGCCGTGGGAGTATTTTCAAGCCGCCGCGAGACGGAACACGCACTGGGAGAACTGAGAACTGCCGGTTTCGACATGAATCGGGTTTCGGTCATCGCTAAGGATGCTGAGTCTAAAGGCGACATCGCAGGCATTGACGTGCACGACAGCGCGGACAACAAATCCGATGAAGGGGCCACAAAGGGCGCACTCACAGGTGGTACTTTGGGCGGTTTGACAGGCTTGTTGGTAGGTCTGGGTCTAGTGGCAATTCCGGGAATCGGGCCGATTATGCTGGCAGGAGCCTCAGCTACGGCGATCGCCACTACACTAGCCGGTACGGCTTTGGGTGCGGCAGCAGGCGGCTTGATCGGAGCTTTAGTGGGTATGGGAATTCCCGAAGAGGAAGCTAAAGCATACAACGATCGCGTGGCGAGAGGAGATTACTTGGTACTGGTTGACGGCAGCGAAGCAGAAGTCGCTAAAGCTGAAACCATTTTGAGCCGCGGAGGTATTCAACATTGGAACACCTACGACTATAATCCCAGCGTCGATACTGCTCGGGCTGATTACGGCGCTCCTGGCACTCCAGGGGTTGATACTACGCCTGGTATTTACGATCCCAATCAGGGCCTTACCGGCAACCGTCGGGTTTAATAATTAAGACTTTGTTTGGGTATTGTTTCTACTTCCTGCAGGGTAGTCGCCCTCGCGCACTCGGATTGTAGAAAGTGATCCAACCAACACCGGCGAGCTAGCGGTTTGACGCTTCGTCGGTAAAATTATCTCAAAAGTCGGCTTTTTCTCTGAAAGCCGGCTTTTGTTTTGTTCTGGAAACTTAAAAACGCCCCCTGTCAAAAGTTTAATTTTGATTAGGGGCTCAATCCGTGAGCTGGGCTTTGCGCCGGAGGATCGATCGGCTCCCTTAATTTTTATACCCTAAATCGGCAGTGTTTTTTTACTCTGTAACACTCACTACAGCTCGATTGCCAACCCCGCAGTATTATCAAATTTGATGACATAAATTACAGCAGATATTGCCCAGTTAGTCAAAGAGCGACTATCTTTAATTATGGGGTGGGTAATTTCACCAACTTATACAGGTGAAGTAGCCCGTCCCGCGCGCCCAGAAAGGCCTGCGGTGGTCGGCAAATATTAGAATAGTAATAATTGTCGGAGCCTTCGGGCAAGACTTAGGCTGGTCATTAGTTGGCTGTAGCAGCCGAATTGCCGTTGGCAAGACCTGCTACAGGAATACAGTTTTTCTGGGAATGCCTCAGCGAAACATTTGAGAAGCCCAGGAACAGCTTTTATGTCCGAGCGCGTCTGGTGTCGGGTGTTCTGTTAATTAGAACCGCAAGCGCTCATGGATCGAGTAAAGATTGACAGCAAGCACAGCAGCGCGGGAGCACAATGGCTCGCGGCGTCTTTTTTCGCGAAATCTCAGGCTCAGGGCAGCGTATTTTTTGCTTTGCCTGCGACTCGCTCAGCACTCCGAGGGAAACAGCCTTCCTGTTGGATTTCACTGGCGCGCAGCGCAGTGGGGGGAGGTGAAACTAGCTGAGCTGACCGGGCTCTGCTTTCATGGGCGATCGAAGATAGAAGGCACTTATGTAGAAGGCCTTTGGGGTTGAAGCTCCGATATCTTGTTTCTTGATTGCACTCATAAATTCGATCGCCAGTACCAGCAATTTTTCCGGTCAGAATGCGGCGCGGATGCCGCCAGCAATACCCCCAATATTGGATCGACCTTGAAAAGAGCGATCGACAACTTCTCGGTATTTGGGTAAATGGTTAGCAGTTAATAGTTAGTGATTAGCAGTTAGTATAAATACAACTAACAATTAACACCTAACATCAACCGCCAACTAATTACTAGCCAAATAAGACTTACAGGGCTTACACGCGGCGAGAAACTCGGTTTCTTCATCCCTTCCGCGCTGGCAAACCTCAGATTTTACCATAACCCGGTTTCTTTTCGTAAGTTATAACTAGGTTAGCAGGGTGATGGTAGAAATCAATCAGTTTTGAGAATTGTTAATGTGGCAGTATTGGTTGAAAAAACTTACTGGCCAACAGGATAGTACAAAGTTTCACACAACATAGAACATCGAGAAATTAAGGAAACTCACTCAATTTTTTTATGAATTTCACTGAACTTTTAAGTGCCGATGAACTTTTAATTAGACATAGAAACGGGGAACGAGATTTTCGAGGTACTAACCTCATTGCAGCTCATTTGAGTGAAGCTAATCTCAGTCGAACAAATTTGAGCAACGCTAATTTGAAAGGTGCCAACTTAATTAGAAGCAAACTGATTGGAGCTAATTTAAACGCCGCCGACTTGAGCGGGGCTAATTTGTCTAAGGCGAAATTAATTGAAGCTAACCTGGGGAGTTCTAGTTTAACTGGAACTGTGGCGATCGCCGCAGATTTTAGCGGAGCAAATCTCAGCGGAGCAATATTGTCTCAGGCTGACTTGAGCAAAGCTGTAATGACGGGAGCGAGTTTAGTAGGAGCTTGTTTGCTAAGCGGCTCAAAACTAACTGAGGCTAATTTGAGCGGGGCGACGCTGAGCCGAGCAATTATGAGCGGCGTTGATTTAAGCAGAGCAAATCTGACGAGAGCGATTCTCAGCGAGGTAGATTTGAACGGGGCGAACCTGAGCGGAGCAACTTTAACGCGGGCTTATCTCAATCGCGGAAATCTCAGCGGCGTCAATTTGGTTGGGGCTTGTTTGAGCGAAGCAAGTCTGCGGGAGGCTTCTATTTGCGCTGCTAATTTGAGCGGTGCTGACTTGAGCGGTGCTGACTTGCAATCGGCCAATCTAAATGGCTCTAATTTGAGCGGTGCCGACTTGCAGGGAGCTAATTTGAGTAAAGCTAATTTAAATGGTTTGATTCTGCACAATGCTGATTTGAGGGCTGCGAATTTGAACAAAGCTTCTTTGCGGGGAGCTAACTTGAGCGGTGCGAATTTGGCAGGTGCTAGCTTGCTGGAAGCGGATTTGCGGGGGGCGAATTTGAGTCACGCCAATTTGTCGGGAGCGGGTTTGCTGCTGAGTTCTCTGACAGGGGCGAATTTGACAGGAACTAATTTGTCGGAGGCTAATTTGATTGGGGCGAGCTTGAATGTTGATAATTTGAATGAAGCAGCTTTGGGCGGGGCGATTTTGCCGAATGGAGCTACTCACAGCCGGGATTGATAAGTTCATTAAGGGAAAATAATTTTGAGTTTTAAGTTAAATAATCTTTAATTTAAAACTCAAAACTTTTCGAGCTTCAGCCCCAACGCCAACTTCTTCAACCGGATTCGCGGTATCAACCCTACTCTCAACCGCAATTCTGTCCCCGTGCAGTTCCCCAAGTTGACGCGCGATCGCCAGCCCCAATCCCAAACCCCCCAAATTTACGACTTATGGCTCCATCCTCCTAATCTTCATCTTTCTTTGTGAAACATACTTGCAAAATTTTTGACACCGTGCTATGGTTAAAAGGTTTGAGACTTAAAAATCAATAGAGGTAAAACCCCGCAGAATGAAACAATTGGGAACCCATCTGGTCGCTGATGCTTGGCAGTCTCCGGGAGACCTGCTCAACGATCCTGAACGTATCCGCCGCGCTATTCTCGATGCGATCGAAGCCGGAGGAGCTACTCTCATCGATTTGTGCGTACACCAGTTTAGTCCTCACGGAGTGACAGCTACTGCTACTTTGGCAGAGTCTCATATAGCAATCCATACTTGGCCTGAACACGGTTATTTTGCTGCAGACTTATTTTTCTGCGGGGCCGGCGACCCTCACCGAGCCATGAAGGTGCTACAGACAGCTTTGGAAGCTAAACAGGTAAAACTCACTGAGTTCACGCGCGGTTTCGAGCCCGGGGTGGGCATCCTAGAATCTGCTTGTGAAGAGCAGTATGCGCCTCGTACAGTAGAAACGAGTGCCGCCAGAGTATAAGGGCCAATTAGCGTAACTTTCAACATTTTATGCTAGGTTCTGCTTAAAATCCCACGGATCGAACCGTGGGATTCTTGTTGGAATTTACTTTTTCATTAATAAAGGGCGGACAACTAAATAACCTGCACCGAAAGCTGCAATCACAATCAGAAAAATTGCGATCGCCAACCACAATCCGCTTAAATCTGAGGTTTTTTTGAGTTGCGATCGCACACGGTAAGGAGTTTCCGGCACCTCTGTAAATAATTTTTCGGGAAGTGGCTGCGGCATCGAGGTGGCTGTTGGTTCCGGTTCCGGTAGTGGGAAGGGGAAAGCCACTGTCTGAGGTGGTTGAGGTATGGCAGAGTTAGTCTGCGAGGTTACAGGTGGTGGGGGCGGAGGTTCAATGCTGAAATTGAATTTGACTGACGGCATTTGAGGCATCCCTGTCTGGGTGATGCTCTGAGCCGAGTTGACTACTTGCTGTAACTGTTGGGATACTTGAACTACTGTTTCTACTTCTCGCCGCAGTTGTTGATTTTGTTGGACTAATTGCTGGTTGTGGGTTTTGAGGGAGTCCACCATAGCTTGGGCTGCTTGCAGCTCTGCCGTGACTTCTCGATAGAGGGAAATTGGTACTGATGGAGAGTAACTATTTGAGTTTTCAGGGGAAGTATTGTCAGATAAGGTAGTATTTTGCATAATTGTAGATGGCGAGGGTGAACTTGTTTTAGTTTAGCCTGAGAGTATTTGCAATTAGATCGATCGCAACACAATTCGTCAAGATATTTGTTACAGATATTGAACGTAAAATTAATTTAATGTTACAAGTTTTTAGTCGATCGCTATGAACAACCACGCACCCGAACAAACTATGTCGCAAAAGTCAAGCACCGAAGAAATGAAATACGGCGAACGCCAGATTTTGGAAGGGGAGTTAATTACTTTTCCGAATCCGCGAGTCGGGCGGCGCTACTCGATTAACATTACGTTGCCAGAGTTTACTTGCAAGTGTCCGTTTTCTGGCTATCCCGATTTTGCGACAATTCACGTTACTTATGTGCCAGACGAGCGGGTGGTAGAGTTAAAGGCGCTGAAACTGTACGTCAACAGTTATCGCGATCGCTACATTTCTCACGAAGAATCGATCAATCAAATTTTAGACGATTTTGTCGCAGCTTGCGCGCCGCTGGAAGCTACGATTAAGGGCGATTTTTCCCCACGGGGGAACGTCCACACCGTGATTGAGGTGTCGCACCAGAAGTAGGTGCAGTCCCTGTGAGTGTCCGCCCGCTTGAACTGCTTTAGCGGGTAGGTATCTCATCGGAGAGAGATTCTAATGACATAAATTGTTTGACATTTAATATTTCAATCAACACCAGTTCTCCGCTGCTAGAATAGTGCAGAATCATGTTTCCTTCATCTTCGGCATAGGCGAGCGGGCAATCGGAAATTTCGATCAGCATCGCATCTACATCAGGGCTATATCTAATCTTTTTCATATCTTGACATCTTACCAGGATAAGCAGTAATTACTAAAATTTTATCATCATATTCTTGGTAAACTACTCTTAGGACAAGTCCATTCAATCTCTGTTGACAAATAAACTTTCCTTCACCACTTGCTTCTAACTTATACCAATTTAATGTGAACTTGCACATATCTCGATCCCCCTAAATCCCCCTGGTTGTTGGGGAGTAGGGGTTGACTTTGAGAAGAATCTTGTCCCCCCCTTATTAAGGGGGGCTAGGGGGGATCGGATTCTATGCAACCTCATAAAAAATTGGTATTACTAGGGGTTCTGATAGTTTCCGAAATCAAATCTGTTGATATTGTAACCCCGCGACTTTCTAGAATCTCTATTTTTAGTAAGGCGTGTTGACTGAACTAAATCCTTTCTATCACATTTATTTCCTGTTTAATTATCCGTTTTTCACCTGGTGTAAGGTGCGCCTAGCGCACCCTACGGTTAGTTTTGATTCGCTAGAGAAGTCGGCGCTATTTCGCTCTTTTCTTCCTCTTGTTTCGATTCTGCCAACTTGTCCAAAATCTCCACAACTTCTCTCTCAAAAGTCACCTGAGCGCGATTAGTGCGCCCGCCGACGTATAGTTTGCCGTTTTTTTCCAAAGCCCAAATCTGCGAGTGAGACAGATAGCTCATCAGCACGCTGAGCATCAGCAACCCGAAGCCAGTATAAACGATCGGAATGCCCGGATCGGCTTTAATTTGTAATCCCGTACTGCCTACAACTTCGTCAATTGTCAGCATGACTCCATTAACTTCTACCGCCGTGCCGGCGCGAACTGTAGTTAACAATTTGCCATCCGTACCGTACACTAACATCGTTCCTTGCAAGTCTTTTGCTAGCAGAGAAACTCCCGCACTCAAATCTGGTTTTGTGGGAATCCAAGCTCCCCAAATTCGGCCTTTACCTTGGGTGTCTAACTGAGCCATTGGCAATTGTAAAACCGGGCTTTTGTTGAGGCGAACTCGCACGGCGGCTATTGCCCAATCTGCTTGATAAAATGTGACTCCCCGATATCTGAGGGGCTCGTTAACGTGAATGGTTTTGCGATCGACCTCTTGGCCTGTTTTGTCCAAAACTGACAGATCAGAGTAAAATTGGTCGATGCCGCCTTCGGGAGTATAATCAATCCAGAACCGATTAACTCGCATCGACCAATCCTTCGGTATTTGCGGCCCGGCCCAAGGCCCCGCATCCAGAATATTCTGTACCTGAAATGTTTCGCCGCTGGGAACCATTTCTTGACCTAGAAATCCCGTCATTGCGCCCCATATCGACCCAGCTAAAATAATTAGCATACTGGCGTGAACAATAATCGGGCCGATTTTGCCAATTATTCCCTTGCGGGCATAAACTTTTTCGCCTTCTCGAAATATGCGGTAGTTTTTTTGCTGCAAAAGTGGTTCTAACGAAGTTAAAGAAACTGTTTCTAATTCTGCACTGAGAGCTAATTTTTCAAACTGCTTTGGTTCTTCATAAAATTTCCAGCGGCGGGCGGCTTTTAGTGCAGGAAATTGTCGGGTAAATGTACAAGCTGTTAAGCTGCTGCCAAACAAAATTAGGATTGACAAAAACCACCAAGTGCGGTATACGTGGTCAAGTCCTGCAATTAGCACAACTTTCCAAGTTAGGAAGCCGAACAAAGCAGGGTGTTCTGGATAGTTAGATTGGTAAAAGGGTACTGATTGGCCTTGTTCGATGACAGTGCCGGAAATGCTGAAAAATGCGATCGTCAGCAGCAAGATAATGGCCAGCCGCAAATCTGCTAGCACCGGCAAGATTTCTCGCTTGAAAAACCTTTGAGGGGCAGTCGCCCAGCTTGAGAGTTTTGATAGAAACACTTCTTTGGATGTCATTGGTAATTATGAAGGAAGAAGGAAGAAGGAAGAAGGAAGAAGGAAGAGGGAAGAAGGAAGAGGGAAGAAGGAAGAAAGAGGAGGGAACAACAAAAAATGAAGAAAATCTTATTATTTTCGAGCCTGTATAATCAATTTTGAAGTCTTTCTCTTTTCTGTCTTCCTTCGTGTTCTTCGCGCCTTCGCGGTTCGTTAAAAAAAAATTAATTCACGCATTCCTTAGTGATTGCTATATCTCTAAATAAGGGCTGAAGCCCTGACTACAAGCATTACGCGGGAAGGATTCGGGAAAGCAGAGAGAAAACGCCAAATCCTACTAGCAAAACGCCGCTAACAGGCGTAATCCAACTCGACCACCGACGTAATTCTAACAACTTTTTAATGCTGGCAGTAAAAGTACCTGCTATTATTAGCGGAGCGACGTAGCCAGCAGCGTAAAACAGCAGCAACACACCACCTAAAACTGTATCTCCCGTTTTGGAAACCCAAGCTAAGAGTGTAGCTAAAACCGGAGTGCTGCAGGGAGAGGCTACTAAACCAAAAGTTAAGCCCAATAAGTACGATCGCACACCCGCCGGCAAATCTTTCGGAACCCACCCCACAGCGTCGAAAGACGGCATTTGTAAGGGTAAAGCTTCGAGTAAATTCAGCCCCATTAGAATAGCAATAATGCTGACAAGAATTGGCAAACCCAGGCCAATTTTGCCGTAAACTTGTCCGGCAAATGATGCTACAATACCTAAACCCGCAAGGGTGGTGGCTAATCCCAGGGAAAACCACGCCGACTGGGCGGCGGCTTGCAGGCGACTTTTTGCTTCGTATCCACCGATGTAGCCGATCGTGATCGGCAACATTGAAAGCATACAGGGCGTTAAGCTTGTTAGCAACCCTGCCAGAAAGATGACTCCGACGCTGACTAAACTGAGGTTTGTCAGTTGAGTATTTACTAAATTATTAGCAAATTGTGCGATTTCGTAAAGTTGAGTTTGCAGGGTTTCCATCAGTCGATTTTAGATTTTAGATTTTAGATTTTAGATTGACTCACAGCCCATCGATTTTAGATTTTAGATTTTAGATTTTAGATTATTAGATTTTAGATTTACTCCACAGCCCATCGATTTTAGATTTTAGAGAGTCTCTACAGATGAATCTGGGAGTTTAAACTAAATATCTAATTTTTTTGCTCTTCACGACTCCTGTCGGGGGCTTGTACCCCTAGGCAGGTGACTTCAGGTTCGCGGGTGTTGTGGCTTTGTTGAAAATTGTAACAGATGCGTGCAGGTTCGGTTTGAGATTTAAGATTTTAGCGATATTTACTGGTTGGGAGTTAAAAGGTCGATCGCACCCTGGTTTAAATTGATATCTTGACAGCATCCTCAACAAGCTGTTGGCAATGGGCGCAGCTTGGGAGTTAAAAGGTCGATCGCACCCTGATTTAAATTGAGATCTTGACAGCATCCTCAACAAGTTTTTGGCAACGGGCGCCGCTACACCCGATAATGCGAAATCGGCCCGAAAGCCTGTTGTTGAAATTATTCAAGCAGACTTTAATTTTACTTTAATTTAAATTAAAGCCACTTTCTTCATTAATAGACCCGTCCGGCATTATTGCCCCAGCCAGCACCGCACCTCTGAAATTTGCTCCCGTTAAAGTAGCGCCTTCTAAATTAGCATTGCTCAAATTTGTGACTTGTTTGGAACCTCGGAAAAAGAAGCTGTGCAAGTCAGCACCTGTTAAATTAGTGTCTGCCAAATTAGCATATTGCAAGTCAGCACCGTGCAGCGTCGCATCCGTTAAGTTAGCTTGGGTAAGATTGCTTCCCCAAAGTCGAGAATCTAAGACATTAGCATCTTGTAAATTGGCGCGGCTCAGATTTGCCAAAGTCAGATTAGCATCCCACAACTTCGTACCGTTGAAATTAGCTTCTGTCAAATTGGCTCGACTGAGATCCGTGCCTAAAATATCAGCATTTGCTAAATTAGCGCCGGTGAGGTCTGCGTCAGAAAGATCCGCATTTTTTAAGTTAGCACCGGACAAATTAGCGCCGGACAAATTAGCGCCGCTCAAATTGGCTTCTTGGAGATTAGCGCCCCGCAAATCGACAGCGCTCAAATCGCATTGCTTCCACAGAAAGCTGACGCACCAATTATCTTTTAATAGGTGACTCAAATCCTCCCCATTCGCGGCCATCACAGGAGGAGTTAAGTAGAGAGTGAACAGGACGATCGCCAACAATGCAGCGAAGAAAGTTTTCAACCTCATAACTTTTTTCATTGACACTAATTTGTGCCATAAATTATTGATGTCTAATCAAAGCATAGCAAATAATCGGCAACTTTCCTCAGCAATATTACTCAAAAATATTAGTAATTTGTGGAACAGGCCGGAAAGCCTGTTAAGCGAGAATGGTGCTCTGGGCGTGAGTAAAAACCGGGTTTAAGATGGCCGTGTTCGATGGACAAATCCCGATCGAATATCGCTACAAAGTAATACTTGCTGCGGGCAGTTGCGATCGCTCCCCCAGGGGCATACCTGCAAACAATCCCCGTAGGAACTGCTCAATATGGGAAGAAAGAAACCGCCCAGCTAGCCTGAAAAGCTTATAGGTAAAGGGTTGTAGACGCATTTTTTCACAATTGCGATCGTCATCACTAACTAAGCCCAACTTTCATCACACAAGTCAAGCCCCAGCATCACCAAATCTCATCAAACTTATCACGTTCCTGAGACTACGGATATCACTGTCAGTAGCTGAAGTATGGAGGAAAATAAGAGCATACAGTTGAACACCACTCCTCCCATGCCTCCTATCCCCCTTCTCCCAAGCCAATTAGTTGTCACAACTATTTTCAATTCGATCGAATCTTTGGGATTCACTAATATTGCAGGCAAAGTATTTCCGGGGGAGCAAGCTGAATCCCGACAAGAGGCAAATTTAAAAGTTAGTACCCAAAAGTTTTACACTCAGGGTTTAAAAAATCTCGAAGAACAAGACTTGCACGGCGCTATTAAAAATTTTACTGCTACAATTAACATTAATCCGCTATTCGCGTCAGCTTACAACGATCGCGGTGTGGCCCGCTACAAATTAGGCTACAAGCAATCGGCTATCGAAGATTTAACTACAGCCATCGAACTCAATCCTTACCGAGCCAAGTATTACAGCAATCGGGGGTTTATGCTGACTCGTTTAAAAGATTATACTGCGGCGATCGCGGATTATAACTCGGCACTGCTGCTCAACCCTAATGTAGCTCACTATTACTTTGACCGAGGTGCTATCCGCCTGAAAATGGAGAATTCCCTGGCAGCACTAGCTGATTTTGAGTCAGCAATTCGCCTGGATAGCGATTTTGCTAAAGCTTACTTTAACCGAGGAGTGACTAGATATAAATTGAGAGAGGTTCATGGAGCATTTGAGGATTTTCAGAAGGCTGCAGGGCTTTTTAAGCTGCAGGGGAGAATGGATTCTTATCAAGATGCGGTTTCTAAAATTAGCCAGCTATGGTATTAGTTGAATTGGGAATTGGGAATTGGGAATTGGGAATTGGGAATTGGGAATTGGGAATTGGGAATTGATAATCAGGTAAGGTGCACCGAAGAGCACCCTACACCTATAATTATGGCGTGAGTCTTGTTAAAGTTAGCCAACTCTCAAGGCGGCGTCTCCGGGGGGCAAGTTATCGACAAGGAAAGGACCAGGAGAGTTAATTGCAAAAGCAGCATTTTGAACTGCTGCGGGGACGGCATTTTGAACGACAGCCAAAGTAACTCCTCCAAATTGAATGAGTGTGTTGCTGCCAGATTGGGTGAATGAGGTGTTGGATAAACCGCTGGTTAAGCCAATACGATCGCCATCTCCCGGCCTAAAATCAAGAATTATATCGCTCGTCCCATCCAACTCCAGATTTTCACCCGTAACCAGAACAAACGTATCAGTACCGCCACCACCAGTGAGAGTATCGCTGCCAGTATCGCCAATCAAAAAATCGTTACCATCGCCGCCGATTAAAACATCGTTTCCTCTGCCGCCTCGCAAAAAGTCGTTACCAGCATCGGCATTGATAATATCGTCGCCGAGATTTCCGTTGATAATATCGTCGCCCACACCTCCGCTAATGGAGTCGTTACCTTTGCCGCCTCTGAGAAAGTCGTCACCCGCTTCGCCCGTGAGGGTATCGTTGCCTTGGCTGCCATTAATTGCATCATCCGTCGGTGAACCGAGGATCGCATTGTTGCCGCTACCTCCCACTACACCGCTGGGATTTTGCTGAGAGTCTTGGGAAGTGACTTGATAGTTATTGGTAGTGTCTGACAGTCTGAGCGCTCGCAAAGATAGATTTACGAAATTGGTACTATTGATTAAAGCGTTGAGCGCATTAACATCGCTAACTATGCTAGAAACCCGACTGGGAACGATTCCTTGAACGACTTTTGCAGTCGAAATGCGATCGCCCTGCTGCACCGCATTCACCGTTTCAAAACCTTGAATAACGTTGCCAAAAACAGCATAATTACCATCCAAAAATGGCAAATCATCCAAAGCAAAATAAAACTGCGAAGAAGCCGAATTCAAAGCATTAGAACGAGCCATTGCCACAGCCCCGCGAGTATGCTGTAACTGCGGCGTCTGGGTTACAACTTGGTTGTAAACAGGTTGCGCGGCCCCTTGTGGCTTAATTTCCAAAGGAATAAAACGCGCCTGATTGGTATCCGGGTCAATAAAACTACCCGTTCCCAATTGACTGGCTGGAATTGTCGTATCTCTGCTGCGCGGATCGCCTCCTTGCACCACAAAAGGATCTGGCTGGCGCACAACTCGGTGAAACATCACCCCGTCGTAAATGCCACGTTCAACCAAATCGACAAAATTTCCCCCAGTAATCGGGGCATTAGTGCCGTCTACTTCGATCGTAACGGGTTGACCGTTAATTATCTGGACTACTATAGCTTTGCCTGTTAACGGGAGTGCAGCGCTCATGGGTAAATTGCTATTTGAGTGAGTGATCGTTGGGTTTTAGAAGCAATCCGCGAATTGCCCTTACCCATTTAATCAGAAAACTGTAAACTTGTCTTAAGTACAGTTCTACTTCTAAAATTTATGATGTCCCGTCGCAAGTTTTTTAGCACTTTATTGGCAATTTGTCTAGTTGTTCTAAGTTTCAATTTTGCCACACCTGCATTGGCTCTCGGTGGCAAGCTTCCGGCGGTGAATCAACCAGCGCCGGATTTTAGTTTGCCGACAAACAGCGGCGACGGACAAGTCTCCCTGTCCGATTATCGCGGTAAGTGGCTGGTAGTCTATTTTTATCCGAAAGACTTTACTTCGGGATGTACGATCGAAGCGCGTCGATTTCAGCAAGACTTGCCGAAATACTTGGCAAAGAATACTCAAATTATAGGTATTAGCGCTGATGATGTCGATTCCCACGCGGAATTTTGCGATTCGGAAGGTTTGAAGTTTCCGCTGTTAGCTGATACGGATGGTAAAGTGAGTAAAGCTTACGGTTCTTGGATGAGTTTTATCTCCGCGCGACACAGTTTTATTATTGACCCTGAAGGCATTTTGCGGGAAACTTTTGTGAAGATTAATCCGGCGATTCATTCTAAAGAAGTGTTTGCCCGGTTGCAGGAATTGCAGGCTAACGGGTAATACCATTTTAGATTTTAGATTTTAGATTGGAATAATTGGGAATGACTGAGGAAGCTTGTGTGTGTAGTGAGGACTAAAATCCTCTGAAAATGCAGATGATTTTAGTCCTCACTGCAAAGGTTATCAGGTTGATTTGATCTCACATCTTGCACCATTCTCAATCAATACGCTTGGGTTAAAACTATTTATTCCGGGCGAGATCCCCCTCGCATCCCCCTGATTGTTGGGGGACGCAAGAGTAATTTCTTGTCCCACCCCCTACTCCCCTTGGGAAGGGGGGCGCCAGGGTGATCGAGCTTAACTGAACCGTATTGCATTCTCAATAATCCTTTTTTGGGTGGGCTCTCCTGCCCACCCTAGGAGAAAATCTACTCTTTGTGGAACGGGCAGGAGAGCCTGTTCTTGACAAGGGTGCAACATCTCAGTTTTACGGGAAATGATGGCTGGTAACGTGACAAGCAATATCAGAGTAAATTTAAAATCTAAAATCGCCTGTCATGCCATATTCAATGAGAATTAAACTTGCTATTGACTGCAACAGGCTCGGCAAAAGATTCAGGCTCTGAAAATTTTCTATTTCTGCTAGCCAAGCGACGTTCCGGGTCAATTCCCTCGAAGGTTGGCGGCAACCAAACTCGGACTACCAACAACACTCCCAAAACCAGCAAAAATGCGCCTGTTGATAATATTTGAACCCAGGGAGTTTCCAGAACTCCCCGCACGATCACTTCTCGCAAAACAGATACTATACAAACTTCCACAGCCACACCTATCGAAACCCGCTGCTCTTGTAAATAAATAATTAGCAGGCGAAATAATTCCACCAAAACCAATAAGAATAGAATGTCAGCAGTGACTTCCTGGAAATTCAAAGGAGGTAGCAGCGAGAAGAACATTTCTCGCAGTTCTAGCACCATGAAACAAAACAAACCAATACATAGAGAAATTACAATTAAGTCTTGGACTGTTTCCAGAGCGGTGACAATTAATTGCAGATTCAACCATTGAGGGGGGTGACTGGACGAGTTGTTTAAACGCTTTTCCATTGACAGCTCCTGCAACTTGTTTGACTTTTTTACAGCTTAATTGAACTTAGGTTAATCTTTGACAATTTACAGGTTTAATCTATTTATCAGTCTCATAAAATTTCGATTGGTTGACAATTTCACACACACTTTTATTTGCCACCCAGGTGGCTTGACATTTAGTGATACTTTATGCTATGTGGAGCCTGCAATAAGTAGCTTTGATATCTAAAAAATACAAGTCTGAATGCTGAAATGCTGCAACTGCTATAAAATATGAAAATTGTAAAGAATTATTTACCACAGCTTGATAAACTCAAGCTAGCGACTCTCGGCTTTAATCATACAAAAGCCGGAAAGTTAGCCCAAAAACCAAAAGTAATCCAGAGAGGATTGAACACAATGACATTTGAACTTGCACCATTACCCTTCGCCGCTGACGCCCTAGAGTCAGGTCATATGTCGGCCAACACTTTTTCATTCCACCACGACAAGCACCACGCTGCTTACGTGACCAATCTGAATAAACTGATTGAAGGAACTGAAATGGCGAGCAAATCCCTTGAAGAAATTGTCAAGGAATCTGCTAAAGACCCATCCAAAGCCGGCATTTTCAACAATGCAGGTCAAGTTTGGAACCACAATTTTTTCTGGAATTCCCTCGCACCGGGCGGCGGTGGCACTCCGACAGGAGCTTTAGCTGAGAAAATCAACGCCGACTTCGGCAGCTTCGACAAATTCAAAGAAGAATTCAAGACTGCTGCGACAACTCAGTTCGGTAGTGGCTGGGCTTGGCTGGTTTTGGACAACGGCACTTTGAAAGTTACCAAAACTGCTAACGCTGACACCCCCGTAGCACACGGCCAAACTCCGTTGCTGACTTTGGATGTGTGGGAACACGCTTATTATTTGGATTTCCAAAACCGCCGTCCCGACTACATTACTAATTTCTTGGATAATTTGGCTAACTGGGAGTTTGCAGCAGCAAATTTGGCTGCGGCTTAGTAGCATCTTAGTTTGAGGACTAAAGTCCTCACTACGAACCGATAAAGTTTGTAGTGAGGACTTTGGTCATGATGAATGAGAATTATGTGAACAAACTTGCTATTAGCAGACAAAAACAGCTTTCAACATTCCTTCGTCTCGGTCTGGGTGGAGTTCAAATCCGAGTTTTTTACAGAGGCTGTGCATCTTGTAGTTGCTACTGAGAATGTAGCCGACGATCGCCTCTAATTTCTCTTCCTGACCAATTTGCAACATCCGCCTCAATAATTCTGTTCCCAAACCGCGCTGCTGATAGCTATCGCTAACGATCAGGGCAAATTCCGCTTGGTTTGTGCCGTGGAGTTTGCTCAGACGCGCTACTCCCAAAATCCGGTGTTCTGAGGTTTCCGGGTCTTGACGATCGGCTACTAACACCATTTCCCGATCGTAGTCAATAAAACAAATCCGGGTCAAACGTTCGTGAGCGATGCGGTGCTTTAACTTTACCATGTGAGCGTAGCGCAAATACACGCTCTCTTCCGAAAGTTCTTTGTGGAACAGCACCATCAGCGGCTCATCTTCTGGGCGAATCGGACGGATGGTGAGGGGACGATCGCCCTCCGTTGACCATTTTTGAACGTATTGCGTAGGATAGGGGCGAATCGCGGGTGAAATGCGGTTTTCCGTTGTCTGGAGAACAACGCGGGCATCAAGAGCGATCGCACCTTCAGGAGAAACCAACAGTGGATTAATATCAATCTCGGCAATTTGAGGTTGCTCTACAATCAGTTGACTAAAACGAACTAATAACTGTTCGAGTTGTACCAGGTCAATTGCCGATCGACCGCGCACTCCTTGCAAAGCTTTATAGATGCGAGTTTGCTCCATCATCCGGCGCGCTAGGGTAGTATTTAAAGGCGGAAGTGCGAGCGATCGATCTTGAAAGACTTCCACTAATTGTCCGCCGGAACCAAACAGCATCACCGGCCCGAATTGTGGGTCGATACTGCTACCCAAAATTAGTTCGTAGCCTTCCAAATTCACCATCGGCTGCACGGTTACGCCGAGAAACGCTGCAGGATCGATCGCCCGTACCCGCTGGGCGATCGCCTCAAAAGCACTAATTACAGCCTTAGCATCGCTTAAATTTAGTTGGACGCCCCCCACCTCAGTTTTGTGAGTAATCGTCTCAGAATGGAGTTTTAGCACCACAGGATAGCCGAGGCGATCGGCAATTTCCACAGCTTCGGCCGCACTCGCTGCAATTTCTGTCGCTACGGTGGGAATGCCGTAAGCTGCCAGCAACTGTTTTGATTCGTACTCGGTTAATAAAGTGCGATTATTTTGGCGGGCGGCAGTCAAAATCTTGGCAGCAGTCGCACACCCGGAAGTCTCGATTTCGCAATCAGCGGGGAGAGATGGCGTTTCGTAGATAGCGCGCAGGTTGTAGCTGTACCGCCACATATAGTTGAATAACCTGACGGCGGTATCGGGATAAGGGAAAGTCGGAATATTTGCCTGATTGAGAATTTGCGTTCCCGCTGACACTTCCACGCCACCCATCCAGCTTGCTAATAAGGGCTTTCCGAGTTTGCTGTAAGACTTGAGTTTTTCTGCGGTTTGGGTGGGATTTGTCATCGCTTGTGGCGTCAGGATGACCAGCAATCCGTCACTATTGGGATCGGGAGCGACCACTTCTAGAGTTTTGGCGTAAAGATCGCTACTAGCATCGCCCAAAATATCGATCGGGTTGTGATGACTCCACTGAGGTGGCAAAAACTCATCAAGCTGCTGCAGCGTCTCCGGTGCCAACTCTGCCAGCGCACCGCCGTCGCTAATTAAGGCATCAGTGGCGATCGCCCCTGGGCCTCCTGCATTGGTGACGATCGATAGGCGGTTGCCCTGCGGTCGCGGTTGCTTGGCCAGAATTTCTGCCATGTCGAACAAATCGGAAATAGTATGTACCCGCAACGCGCCACAGCGGCGGAAAGCAGCGTTAAGCACGTCATCGCTGCCGGTCAAAGCTCCCGTATGGGAAGCGGCGGCTTGGGCGGCGGCGGCGGTACGTCCTACCTTGAGAATGATGATCGGTTTGTCGATCGCCACTGGGCGGGCGGCGGACAGAAACGAACGAGCATCACCCATAGATTCCATGTACAAAACGATACTGTGAGTATGGGGATCGTCCCCGAAATACTCGATCAGATCGCCCCAACCGACATCGAGCATAGAGCCGATCGATACAAAGGCGCTAAAACCGACATTTTCCCCCAAACTCCAGTCTAGGATCGAAGTACAGAGGGCGCCGCTTTGACTGATGAAAGCGACATTACCCGGACGGGCGATCGTACCTGCAAAAGTAGCATTGAGCCCAACCACAGGATTCATCACACCGAGGCAATTTGGGCCGATAATCCGCATTCCACCCAGACGCGCTTGGGCGAGAACTTGCTGTTCTAAAGCCTCCCCAGCCGCACCAATCTCTTTAAAGCCAGCAGAAACAATAATTGCCCCTTTCACCCCAGCAGCGATACATTCGCGGATCACTTGCGGCACCCCAGCAGCCGGCGTAGCAATCACCGCCAGATCCACTACTTCCGGGACGCTAGCAATGTCAGGATAAGACTTGAGCCCCAAGACGCTGTGGCGCTGGGGATTCACCGGAAAAACTGTGCCGCCAAACGGATTCCGAATCAAGTTCCACAGGAGAGTTCGTCCGACGCTTCCTTCTCTCTCTGTTGCGCCGATTACAGCCACGGAGCGAGGCCGAAAAATCCGATCGAGCGGATGACGCTGTTCTTTCCAAATATCGTGAGCCCGATCGCTCGCAGTGCTTTGATTCATTGAATTTATCTGCATAGTACCCTACTTCAATTAATCAGCAATTAATATTGCTCTGCTTTCGATAACTATCACCGAATCAAATCCGAACTCTTTTTCTGCTTTTTTTCTGCTTTTTCTTCATCTTCTTCGGGTGTTCGCGGTTCCTGAAAAAAAAAATCTCATTGCCCGTTTCCGACACGCCCGCCCTTAAACAACATTTGGGTTGTAAAAGTGTTAGTTCGGGAACCCCTTTGGTCAGAGCTTCCTCAACAATTCACGAGGATGTTCTGCCTACTATCTATCTTAATTCTTCCCACCAAATTAGCAAGTCAACTTTTGTAACAAATAGCGAACCGGGTATTTAAAATATTGAAATTAAATATATACTAGATGTAGTGGTCGAAGCAGAAAAGATCGATCGCTAATAAAAAATTGAGGTGAAAGCAAGCTATGTTTGCAGAATGGCACGGCTTTACTGAAGGCAACTGGACAACGGAAGTCAACGTCAGAGACTTCATCCAAAAGAATTACACCCCCTACGAAGGGAATGCAGAATTTCTCACAGCACCAACCGAAAAAACCCAGCAGCTTTGGCAAAAAGTTCTGGAATTAATGAAGCAAGAGCGCGAAAAAAGTGTATTGGATGTTGATACAAAAGTTCCCACATCGATCACGGCTCATGCAGCAGGATACATCGATCGCGACTTAGAACAAATAGTAGGTTTGCAAACCGATCGACCTTTGAAACGCGCGATTATGCCCTTGGGCGGGATTCGCGTTGTCAAGGCAGGTTTAGAAGCTTACGGCTATCAGCTCGATCGGCAAACTGAAGAAATATTTACGAAATATCGCAAAACTCATAACGATGGCGTATTCGATGTTTACACGCGCTCGATGCGTCTGGCGAGACGTTCTGGTATCATCACAGGTTTGCCAGATGCCTATGGACGCGGGCGGATAATTGGTGACTATCGGCGCGTTGCTTTGTACGGTGTCGATCGCCTAATTGAGGATAAAAAAACACAGCAAGAATCACTCGAACTAGAGGTGATGGACGAGGCAACAATTCGTTTGCGCGAAGAGTTATCCGAGCAAATTCGGGCATTGTTTGAGTTAAAAGAAATGGCGGCTAGCTACGGCTTTGATATTAGCCGTCCGGCAGCAAATGCACGAGAAGCTGTCCAGTGGCTGTATTTTGGCTACTTGGGAGCAGTGAAAGAACAAAACGGGGCAGCGATGTCTCTCGGCCGCGTATCGACGTTTTTAGACATTTATTTCGAGCGCGATTTACAAAGTGGCGCGAGTTCCGAAGTGGAATTGCAAGAACTGATCGACCATTTTGTAATGAAACTCCGCATCGTGCGGTTTTTGCGAACTCCCGACTATAACGCTCTGTTTTCTGGCGATCCAACTTGGGTAACAGAGGCGATCGGCGGTATCAGCGATGACGGTAGAACATTGGTAACTCGTAACAGTTTCCGATTCTTGCACACCCTGTCAAACCTCGGTACTGCACCCGAACCAAATCTCACCGTATTGTGGTCGGAAAACTTGCCGGAAAACTTCAAACTCTTCTGTGCGAAGGTATCCAGCGAGACGAGTTCGATTCAGTACGAAAACGACGATTTGATGCGTCCTCAATACGGCGATGATTACGCGATCGCCTGTTGTGTTTCCGCCATGCGAATTGGCAAGCAAATGCAGTTTTTCGGCGCGCGAGTTAACTTGGCTAAGACTTTGCTCTATGCGATTAACGGCGGTAAAGATGAGAAGTCCGGCGACCAAATCGCGCCGCAGTTCCCACCGATTACTACCGAATATCTCGATTATGACGAGGTAAGAGCGCGGTTCCACGACATGATGGCGTGGTTGGCAAAAACGTATATCAATACGTTGAATGTCATTCACTATATGCACGACAAATACTGCTACGAACGGCTGGAAATGGCATTGCACGATCGCGATGTTTACCGGACAATGGCCTGCGGAATTGCCGGATTGTCCGTGGTGACGGACTCGCTATCGGCGATTAAAAACGCTAAAGTTAAGGTGATTCGCAACGAGCAAGGTTTGGCAGTGGATTACTCGATCGAAGGAGAATATCCCAAATATGGCAATAATGACGATCGCGTAGACAGTATAGCCATCGAACTTGTGCAAAGCTTCATGAACGAAATTCGCCAGCACAAAACCTACCGTGGCGCTGTAGCGACTCAATCGGTACTCACAATTACCTCTAACGTAGTTTACGGCAAAAAAACTGGTAGCACTCCCGACGGACGTAAAGCAGGCGAACCCTTTGCTCCCGGTGCTAACCCGATGCACGGCCGAGATTCCTGTGGGGCGATCGCATCCTTATCTTCTGTAGCAAAACTGCCTTACAGTGATTGTCAAGATGGCATATCGAATACTTTTTCGATTCTACCGCAAGCCTTGGGCAGAATGGAGAGCGATCGGACTAACAACCTAGTTAGTCTTATAGACGGTTACTTCCACGATGGCGGCCATCACATCAATGTTAACGCCCTCGATCGGCAAACATTACTAGATGCGATGGAACATCCAGAAAACTATCCCCAGCTAACAATTCGCGTCTCCGGTTATGCGGTTAATTTCATCAAACTTACCCGCGAACAGCAATTAGATGTGATTAAACGGACTTTCCACGAACGCGTGTAAATCCCAGCAGAAAAAACTCGGCGATTGAAACCGCTCCTTGTCAAACGAAGTCCGAGCTGAGGGGGACTCAAGAAGCGCCTACATAATTGGTTCTGCATAAGTCTTTTTTCGTCTAGTTTCGCTGTTGAACCATGAGGCCAGATCCCCCCTAACCCCCCTTAAGAAGGGGGGAACAAGAGTATTCTTAAATTTCCCAGACTATCTGGGGATTCAAGGGGAACCGTCCACTTCTCAAAGTCAACCCCTACTCCCCTTCTTAAGGGGGATTTAGGGGGATCGAGCCTCAGCAACCAAACGAAAAATCCGCAAGTTTCCAGGCTTAAGTTACCACCGAGATTCCCTCATCCCTATTCTCAAAATCCCTACCAACAAACAGCAAATTAAATGTCTGGAATTGGTCGCATTCATTCAATCGAAACCTTTGGTACCGTAGACGGCCCCGGAATCCGGTTTATCGTCTTCACCCAAGGCTGTCCGTTACGCTGTCTGTACTGTCACAATCCCGACTGTCGCAATTCCCACGATGGTAAAGAAGTAACCGTCGATTATTTAATCGAGCAAATTACAAAATGTAAATCCTACCTGCGGAAAGGAGGCGTTACAGTCAGCGGCGGCGAACCATTGATGCAGCCGGATTTTGTCAAAGAAATCTTTACCCGCTGTCATCAAATGGGTTTGCATACAGCGCTGGACACATCAGGCTTCTGTGTTTTAGACGTTGCTAAACCGGTTCTGGAAATGACCGATCTGGTTTTGTTGGACATCAAATCCTACATTCCCGAACTCTATTACAAAGTCACCAATGTTTCCATCGAGCCTACTTTAGCAATGGCCAAATATCTCAGCGAAATTGGCAAACCGACGTGGATTCGCTTCGTTCTAGTTCCTCACCTCACCGATCACATCGAAAACGTAGAAAAATTAGCGGAGTTTATTGCCAATCTGAACAATGTGGAAAAAGTCGAAGTATTACCATTTCATAAAATGGGAGAATACAAATGGGAGCAATTAAAATTGGATTACGAACTCAAGGATACACCTCCAGCTTCACCGGAACTCGTGCAACAAACAGTTGATATTTTTCGCAGTCGCGGGGTCAATGCGATCGGAGCTAGCGGTATATAATAATTAAAAGACCGCGTACACAAGTCACCAACAATCTTGAAATTATCGCCGTTGATCTGCGGGTTCCCTACCAATCACAGAGTGAGGCAATAATTTCCCCGAAATAAACATCAGGAAAAACCACATGAAAGTTACCAATTTAGAAGAATTAGAAGTCCTAATTCAAAAAGTGAAAGCAGCCCAAGCTGAATTTGCCACCTACACTCAAGAACAAGTCGATCGCATATTCAAGCAAGTAGCTTTAGCCGCTAATGCCGCCCGCATTCCCTTAGCCAAAGCAGCAGTCAAAGAATCGGGAATGGGAGTCATCGAAGATAAGGCAATCAAAAATCATTTTGCCTCGGAAATGATTTACAACAAATATAAAAACGACAAGACTTGTGGTATCATCGAGTCCGATCGGCATTTTGGCTACGAACGCATTGCCGAACCAGTGGGATTGCTAGCAGGAATCGTTCCTGTAACTAACCCGACTTCCACCACCATCTTTAAGTCTTTAATCGTGCTCAAGACGAGAAATGGCATTATATTTTCGCCCCATCCCCGCGCCAAATCCTGCACGGCTGCGGCGGCAAAAATCCTCCTCGATGCTGCTGTAGCAGCCGGCGCACCACCGGATATTATTGGGTGGATTGATGAGCCAACTGTGCCACTTTCCCAAGCTTTGATGCAGCACCCCGATATCAAATTAATTTTGGCAACTGGCGGGCCGGGAATGGTAAAAGCGGCCTACTCTTCAGGACATCCCTCCCTCGGTGTCGGCGCAGGAAATACTCCCGCCATCATCGATGAAACCGCCCACATCCAAATGGCTGTCAGCTCAATTTTGCTGAGCAAAACTTTCGACAACGGCACGATTTGTGCTTCGGAACAATCGGTGGTTGTTGTGGATGAGGTGTACGATGCCGTGCAACTGGAATTTATCAAGCGCGGTGCTTATTTCCTGAATGCTGAAGAACGGGACAAAGTGCGCCAGGTAATCTTAATTGATGGTCGATTGAATGCCGAAATAGTCGGACAATCGGTGCAAAAAGTGGCCCAGATTGCTGGTTTTACAGTGCCGTCAAACATCAGGGTTTTGATTGGAGAAGTGGAGGCGGTTGGTAAAGAAGAACCCTTTGCTTGTGAAAAACTTTCGCCGATTCTCGCAATGTACCGCGCCAAGGACTTTACTGAAGCAGTAGACAAAGCTGAAGCGCTGATAATTTTTGGCGGACACGGACATACTTCTGTACTCTACACCGCCCCCCACAATCAGAAGCACATTCGTTATTTTGAAAGCAAACTAGAGACTTCGCGGGTGCTGATTAATACGCCTTCTTCTCAAGGTGCGATCGGCGATTTGTACAATTTCCGCCTCGATCCCTCCCTTACCCTCGGTTGCGGTAGCTGGGGCGATAATTCGATTTCTGTCAACGTGACACCCCATCACCTGCTCAATATCAAAACCGTAGCAGAACGTCGCGAGAATATGCTCTGGTTCCGCATTCCTCCCAAGATTTATTTTAAGTCGGGTTGTCTTCCTGTAGCTTTGAGGGATCTTGCAGGTAAGAAACGTGCTTTGATCGTGACGGATAAACCTTTGTTTGAATTGGGATTGACTAAGGAAGTCACAGATAGTTTGGAAGAAATCGGCATCGATCACTACACATTTTACGATGTGGAACCCGATCCTTCGCTGGCTACTGTTCGCAAAGGTTTAGAAATCTGCAATAGTTTCCATCCAGATGTGATTATTGCCTTTGGTGGTGGCTCGCCGATGGATGCTGCTAAAGTAATGTGGCTGATGTATGAGCATCCAGAAATTGAGTTTGAAGGATTGGCGATGCGGTTTATGGATATTCGCAAGCGGGTATATGAACTGCCGCCTTTGGGTTCAAAAGCCATTATGGTGGCAATTCCCACTACTTCGGGAACGGGTTCGGAAGTCACGCCTTTTGCGGTTGTTACGGATGAACGATCGGGGATTAAGTATCCGCTTGCAGATTATGCTCTGACTCCGAGTATGGCGATCGTCGATCCAGAACTTACGCTGAATATGCCCCGGAAACTGACTGCTTACGGTGGCATTGATGCGCTAACCCACGCTTTAGAAGCTTATGTTTCTGTGTTGGCTTCTGAGTATACAAATGGTTTGGCTTTAGAATCGATTCGTTTGCTGTTTAAATACCTGCCCAGCGCTTACAAAAATGGTGCTAACGATCCGAAAGCGCGGGAGAAAGTACATTATGCTGCTACGATGGCCGGGATGGCATTTGCCAACTCTTTTCTGGGGGTTTGTCACTCCGTGGCTCACCAATTAGGTGCAACTTGCCACGTCCCTCACGGTTTAGCGAATGCGCTGATGATTTCCCATGTAATTCGCTACAATGCAACGGATGTTCCGTTCAAACAAGCGATTTTTTCTCAAAACAAGTATCCTAACAGCAAGTGGCGTTATGCTCGAATTGCGGACTATCTGAATTTGGGCGGCGATACAGAAGATGAAAAAGTTGAGAAGTTGATCGCAGCGGTAGAAGCTCTCAAGCGTGAGGTAGATCTTCCTAGCACGATTCAGGAGGCGATCGCCAGTCAGGGAATGAGTGATGATTTCTTTTTTGCTCGCGTTGAGGAAATGGCCGATCGCGCTTTTGACGATCAGTGTACCGGAGCGAACCCCCGTTATCCGCTGATTGAAGATTTAAAGCAACTTCTGCTGCAAGCGTACTCTCACAGCGACACTTCTGAGGTCGATCGAGTGTTAACTTTAGTTTAATCGGCGCGGTGCTATAGATTTCTCCAGAAAAGGGGAGCATCTCAGTTTTGCAAAAAGCATTTTTTTTATTAT
>NZ_JAUBTS010000034.1:0-71916 GCF_036705105.1 Microcoleus sp. B9-D4 | reverse complement strand
GTCCAAAAAGGACGGGCGGGACGCCCATCCCACAATAAAAATTAAAATTGTAAGTTATTTAATTCGCGATCCTTATTAATTGGGTATTTCTATCTGCAATCAACAATTATGACTACAGATACTTCCAACAAACATCACCTGCGATTGGCGCTATTTTGGGCTTTACTGGGCACTCTGGCAGCGTTGGCATTATTTCCTTATGCGCTGTCTCTGAATCCAGCAATCGGGCAACTGCCTACACCGTTACCTGTTATAGCTATTGCCTCCGCCCTTCAAACGGGACTTCTTTTGATTCTCCTGAATTGGATTGGGCTTCGCCTCGGTAACTCGATCGGACTTGATACGCCCATAGCTCGTGCTTTGGTATATCGACAGCCTTTCGCGCCAATATCTAAATCTGCCCTTAACACCGCGCTAATTGTAGGCTGCATCGGTGGAATCGTCCTGATTGGATTGAGTTTAGCTTTCCAACCTTGGATGCCACCAATGGCAACTCCAACAACGCTCGAAATTGACCTCTGGAAACGCATATTAGCTTCCTTCTACGGAGGCATCACCGAAGAACTCTTGCTGCGACTGTTCGGTATGACATTGATTGCGTGGCTACTTTGGAAGATTTTTGAGCGAGACAAACCGCAACCCTCTACATGGATTTTTTGGCTGGCAATTGTGGCGGCGGCAATATTGTTTGGTGTGGGTCATTTGCCTGCGGCTGCCCATGTCTGGGCATTAACCCCGATCGTCATTCTTCGCACCATTACACTCAATGCCCTCTTAGGGATTCCCTTTGGTTTTCTTTACTGGCGTTGGGGATTAGAATATGCTATGTTATCTCATTTTTTGGCCGACTTGGTACTGCACGGAATTGGAGGAAGTTAGCAGGAGATGGAAACAATGCAATGGTACAACGAACCTTTACAATGGCATGAGGATAACGATGTTATCTACATTACCGCCGGCGCGAAGACTGACTTTTGGCGGCAAACTCATTACGGATTCATTCGCGATAACGGCAACTTTTACTACAGTCAAGTGTCAGGCGACTTTACAGCCGAAGTCAAAATTACTGGTTGCTATCGATCGCTCTACGATCAAGCAGGATTGATGATTCGAGAGAGCGAAAATATCTGGCTCAAGTGCGGTATTGAGTTTGTTGAGGGAGTGCAAAACGTGAGTGCGGTTGTGACACGAGACTATTCCGATTGGTCTGTTATGCCGCTTGAAGTGCCGCCTGTTTCCCTGTGGCTGCGGGTAAAGCGCCGAGCTGAAACGGTGGAAGTGCAATACTCGTTGAATGGGTCAGACTATTCAATGATGCGACTGGCATATCTAACTGAGTCACCAATCGTTCAAGTTGGGTTAATGTGTGCGGCTCCCCAAGGTGAAGGCTTTGCAGTCGAATTTGAAGGCTTTAAGCATAGTAAGCTGAGCTAATGTGGATGGTAAAAAAACCGATTTCTGCGCCACTCCATATATAAAATTAAAATTAGGGGTGAGTGCTTTTCACTTACCCCTGCCATTTTTTGTCCGCTTTTTAACAAACCAATTGCAGCAAGAATTCGCCACAAAAGGATCTCAATTGCTACTAGATAGCCTTGCCCGTACTCAGCGACAAAATCGTGAATACTCCCAGCAAATGACCTGCGCTCATGCAAGCCAAAAATGCCGGTACGCTAACATTGTTGAATAAAGACGGGAATGGCAAAGGCATTTTCGGCCCGACGTGGGGATACCAAATTCGGCGGCTGAGAACTATAGCAATCCTAAATCATTATCAAGACTATGATACAATTATATGCAATACTTGATTGTGACCATAAAAAAATGAATAACTTACAACTGCAAGAAAAAGATAGGGAAAAAGAAATAGCCCAATTAGAAGATTTCATTAAAAGCGATATCGATGCAAGAGAACTAAAACGAGCAATAGCTGTAAGGATGGCGCTTTCAGGTAATATCTACCATGAAATCAGCAAAATATTAGGTGTAAGTAAATTTTTTATTGGTTATTGGAAAAAACAATTTAAAACCAAAGGCATCGCCGGAATCAAACTAGGACATAAAGGGTCAAAAGGGTATTTAACAGCTCGACAAAATACTGAAGTAATCGAGTGGTTAAAGAATAAAGAATATTGGAATCTAGATGAGTTGGTTACTTATTTAGCTCAAGAGTTTGGTGTGATGTATAAATCAAAACAGAGTTACTATGAACTTTTCGATCGGGCAAAAATAAGTTGGAAAAAAACTCAAAAAGCTAATCCTAAATTTGATAAAGAACTGGTAAAAAAAAAGACGGAAGAGATTAACGATATTTTATTTAAAAACAAGGCTGGTATAGAGTATGGGGAAATAATAGTATTGTTTTTAGATGAATGTCATCTACTTCATGGTGATCTAACTGGTTATGTTTGGGGTCAATCTAAAATCAGAATTGAAGTCCCAATTACCAATGAAAAAGATAGACAAACTTATTTTGGCGCCCTCAATTATCAAAGCAAAGAATTCCATATTCAGAGCCATCCATGTGGTGATGGAGAATCCACAGTTAAATTCATAAAATACTTACAAAATAAATATGAAAATCGCAAGATTATCTTGATTTGGGATGGAGCTAGTTATCATAAATATGGAGAATTTAGAGACTTTTTATTAGAACTCAATGGTGACAAAGAACCTGAGAATTGGTCAATTACTTGTATTTTATTTGCTCCCAATGCTCCCCAACAGAATCCCGTTGAAGATATTTGGCTACAAGCTAAAAACTTTTTAAGAAAGTATTGGTATTTATGTAGATCTTTTAAGATTGTCAAGTTTTTGTTTGAGTTTTTTACTAACGAACATAAATTTGATTTCCCCAAAATACGTCAATATACTTACACAGAGAAAATCATTTAGGATTGATCTAGATATAGAAAATCATTTAGGATTGCTATAGCAATGCTAAAATATTGCAAACAAACATCACCAGAGGCTTTTGCCAATTTCCTGATGCTGTGTCCGTCACAGTCGATGCTACTACTGCCAGTAAATTTGAGTTAATCATCGTTGATGCTCCTATTTTTCATAAATTATCAGAAATGCTCCATGAGATTTCTTGCCAAAAATACAGCAGGGGCGATCGCCTTTACGCAATAAATATCTGTTGCTATTAATATTCACCGCGCCAGCGACAGCGCCCCCACCCGTAATTATCTAATCACAGCAAGAAGTCTTTTAATGCCATTCAAAAGTAACGAAAGATACAAAGGGACAAAACCATACTCGCTGCCATTTGTAACTTTTAGCCTGTCGGGCAGTGGCGGCATTTTCTCACGCTGCCAGACAGGATAGACTGCTCGTCATTACTGAGCAATGTAGGTAGGCAGAAAGTGGAGAATGTCGCGCAGAACGCTATATCCAGCAGCATCCCAGAGCAAATAAGCTAAGAAACCGATCATCGCTAAGCGACCGTTCCAAAGTTCTGCTTGCGGGTTGAAGCCAAACAAAAAGGCATTCCGATCTTTGCCGTTGTAAGCATTAGCCGTAGGAGGCAGGTTAGTAGGACGAGTTTCCATGTTTTTACATTCCTTAACAATGTTCGCTTCTCATGGTAGCGACCTAATTTCTGCTTTGCTATCTGTCTCTAGGCTCAAGATACACACAAGTCTAAAGGAGGATTTTGAAACAAAAAATAAAGTGTTAAGTTTTGTTGCGCGAGATTTTTCAGCGATCGCCTGTATCTCTGGATACTAAATACAAGTGGAAGTTGAGATTGCTACTGTGAAAAGCCTGATCGCCCCGTAGCGGCAAACAACGGCGCTGGTGACTCGACTATACTGAATCCGTGCTCTGCTAGAGGCAAGAAAATTTAGTAAATTTCAGCTTAAAACCCGAACACATCGTCCTTGAGTTAATTAAAATAGGAGATAAACAGATCGATCGGGAGAAACAGTTATCGAAACCATCTACGGCAATCTTCAAGGTTTAAAGTCCAGCCAGCTCAAGCAACTCGAAAAGCTGTACCACCAGCGACTACCGGGCGATCGCATCACCACTGCAGAATTCGCCCAGCGCGTCGCTGCCATCAGCACGGAAATAGACAAACCAATCTGCACCTACATCAACCGTCGCGGACAAGTAATTCGCGTCGGCGTCGGTACACCCCGCCAAACGCAGATTGCGCCCCTAGAATTGCCCCGCTACGGGGGAGGTCGCCTCAGCGGCATTCGCTGCATCGCCACCCACCTGAAGCCAGAAACCCCAAGCGAAGCAGCCCTCACAGCAATGGCAATTCAGCGCCTGGACGCCCTGGTTTGGCTGACACTGACGGGGGGAGGATTTCAGCGCCGCGGTGGTGGTGCGACTGGTTACATCCAAGAAGCTTATCTCGCTCACCTCATACCCCAGGGAGACCAGCCCAATTTTGAGTTTTCTGTTTTGAGCGCTCAGTTAGAACCAGATTCAACTGATGAAATAGAAGAGCCTTCAATTCCCAAGTCACTAATTCAAACTCCACACTTTCCCTGGAAAATATCAGAACCTCTGAATTTGGACGAACTCGCTGACCAAGACTTTCTGGATTTGGTGGAAGGACTCGAAGCAGAGTTTCAAGCAGAGTTTGTCGCTAAGCAGGTCGATGCAGACCAAGACAAAGTGCTGTTAGTAGGTGTCATGACTCAGCACATGACTCAGTTGGAGTTTGAGGACGGCCTGGCAGAAATCACGCGGCTGGTTGAAAGCGCCGGCGGTCAGGTGCTGCAAACAGTGCGCCAAAAACGATCGCGCCCCCATCCGCAAACAGTCGTCGGCGAAGGCAAAGTTCAGGAAATTTCCCTCACCGCTCAGACGATTAGCGCTAACCTCGTGGTATTCGATCGCGACCTGGCCCCCGCACAAATACGGAACTTGGAAACTCAGATAGGTCTTCGCGTTGTCGATCGAACAGAGGTAATTCTCGACATCTTTGCCCAAAGAGCTCGATCGAGCGAGGGTAAATTGCAAGTCGAACTCGCTCAGCTAGAGTACGCCCTGCCCCGGCTCAGAGGGCGGGGTCAGGCAATGTCGAGACAGGGTGGCGGTATCGGTACCAGAGGCCCAGGGGAAACCAAGCTAGAAACCGAACGGCGGACGATCGCCAAACGCATTTCTCGATTGCAGCAAGAAGTAAATCAACTGCTGGCGCACCGCTTCCGGCTGCGGCAGAATCGGCATCATCACGAGGTACCCTCAGTGGCGATCGTTGGCTACACCAACGCCGGTAAATCTACTCTGCTCAACCTGCTCACAAATTCCGAAGTCTATGCCGCCGACCAGTTATTTGCCACCCTCGACCCCACAACTCGACGGTTGACCATTCCCGGCGTCACCGGGGAACCCCTGTCGATCGTCCTGACAGATACAGTGGGCTTTATTCGTGAACTGCCTCCCGCCTTGATCGACGCTTTCCGGGCTACCCTCGAAGAAGTCACGGACGCTGATGCTTTGCTGCATCTCGTCGATCTCTCCCATCCCGCGTGGCAGAGCCAAATTCGATCGGTGATGAATATTTTGACCGATATGCCCGTAACTCCCGGCCCAGCCCTTGTAGTTTTTAACAAAATCGATGCCGTAGATGGAGAGACTCTCGCCCTCGCCCGAGAAGAATTTCCTCAAGCAGTATTTATTTCGGCGGCCAAAGGTTTGGGGATGGAAACTCTCCGCGACCGATTAGCTCAGCTCATTCAATACGCCCTCTACCCTCGGTAAACACTTAAATATTCCTTTTGAATAGTTGACATGGGGGAATATACGTACATATACTGAGGACAGATCTAGTCGAACTATGAGATGATAAAAGAGTAGTCAGATTGTGCATTGCAAAGTACAATACAGCAGCTCTATTTTGCGATCAGTTAAATAAATAATTTCCGGAGGCCGCGGTCAAGGTAAAAAGACTCTTTGTTAATGGCTGTAAGGGCTGTTGGTTCAGAGGTTGCAAAAAGATGTTGCATCACGCTTTGCAAACAACCTGTGCAAACAACCTGTGCAAACCACGGTACGGGATGTCAAGGTAAAAGAGAATAATATTATTAAAGTGTTTGGGTACTCCCCTCAAGCGCTATACTATCTTTTACAGACGTCAGCGAGAGAATACATCCATTTATTGTAAGAACTCTAAAATCCTTGCCCGTCGTACAGCGCTAATCTCTAGGACTATTTCTATTTTTCGATTTTACCACTGTTTAACTAAATAGTTATGTGTACGCCACTGGCAAAACTAGCAATTGGACTCTCTGCCACAATGGCAACAGCCTTTTACTATCTAGCTGCCGCCCCTCCGGCTTCAGCACAAGATGTGTGTGGGCTGGGAAATTATTCTAATGCCTGTCTCCCCAGCCAGGCATCACCACCAACGAAACCCGGCCAGCAGGCGGCCCAGCAGGGTTTGTCCCAAATGTACATCACACCTTCGACAAGGACACCTTCGAGAGGCCCCACTTCTATTCCTGAACCGGGTACTGCGATCGCAGTCCTACTGACAGGTGCAGGAATGATATGTTCGTGCAGAAAGCGAAACAATCAGGTTGGTCCGCAGCGCTAGGCAGGCTGATGACCAACCTGTTTGCCTTTATAATGTCTCCGTTTTTTTTAGCGTGGGTATTTGTTTACTTAAATTTATATAAGAAATAAAAAATTGTATAAAAAATAACTTGACACCTCGCTTGTGCGCTGCAAATAGAGCCGGATGTTGAAGGAAGAAAGCGATAGCGACTTCAGTCAATCGATTTGAGATTTGAGATTTGAGATTTTAGAGGCGACCCCACGGATAAATGCTCTTTCTTGAGGATTTTCGATTTGAGATTTGGGATTGATTCCACGGATAAATCACGTGGCGGGTACCACCTTTGAAATTCCTGGTCAGGGTAAAAACAAGGAAGAAGGCAAATGCACTTCCTGGCAAGGGTTTTAGCAATGAATAACCTCCGGTGCAACAGATAAGGTTGCTATATGTTGCTATATATAATAAAAATTAAAATATAAAAATTAAAATAAGATTGGTTAAGATCAATGGTTCGCACAGTTTTTGAGAACCCACCGTATAATAAGGGTTTCAAGGCTCCTAGGCAAGTTTGCTACCAACGAAAAATCGAGGGTTTCAGCCTAGGAAGTAAAAACAGTCCGCACTATGGTTAAGATTACAATTAAAAAATATTGTTATTGTTTGAGCGTCCCATGACCCCTAAAGTAGAAATTTACACTTGGAGAACCTGCCCGTTTTGCGTTCGTGCCAAAGCACTGCTGAAGCGAAAAGGGATTGATTTTACAGAGTACGCGATCGACGGAGATGAAGCAGCACGGGATCAAATGAGCGATCGAGCCAACGGAGGCCGCACCCTCCCACAAATATTCATTAACGACCAACACATAGGTGGCTGCGACGAAATCCACAAACTCGATGCTCTAGGCCAGCTAGACCCCCTCCTAGCAGCAAAATGAGGCATTCCTTGTCGAATTTTCCGTTAGCCAAAATTTTCCTGCGACCAATTCTTCATTTTAATTGACAATGAAATTTGCATTCATCATCGATCCCCTCGCGCGACTAATTCCAGGACACGATACCAGCGTAGCGCTGATGGAGGCAGCTCAAGAGTTGGGTCACGAAGTCTGGGCGACTCAAGCCAACGAATTAAGCGTCATCGGCGGCAAAACCTGGGCAATGCTCAGTCGGGTAGCCCTCACCCCAGTAAAAGTGGTAGATGGACGCTGGGAGGCGGCTGAGGCTTGGTACCAGGTAGAACATCCTACTTTGCAGCCTCTGGAAGCAATGGACGCAGTATTTATGCGGACAGACCCCCCAGTTAACATTCCTTACCTCTACGCTACTTACCTTCTAGATGGCATCGATCCTACTAAAACTTTGGTAGTTAACAGTCCCAAAGGATTGCGGGCGGCGAATGAAAAGATGTATGCTTTGCAATTTGAGGGAGCGATCCCCGAAACAATTGTTTCTCAAAACAAGCAGGTAATTCGGCAATTTGTTGAGAAAAAAGGAGCGGCAGTTCTTAAACCCTTGGGCGGTAAAGCTGGCGAGGGGATTTTGTTTTTGGAAGCGGACGATCGCAATCTCAACTCCCTGGTCGAAATTAGCACTCAACAAGGGCAAATTCCCGTGATGGTTCAGACTTATCTGCCGGAAGCCAAAGAGGGAGACAAGCGGATAGTGCTGTTGAACGGCAAGCCGATCGGTGCTATCAACCGCATTCCCACTGGCAATGAATTTCGCGGCAACATGGCCGTCGGCGGCCGAGTCGCAAAAACCGAAATTACCGATCGCGAACTACAAATTTGCACTCAGTTAGAACCAGTGCTGCAACGGGACGGACTGTACTTTGTCGGCATTGATATCATTGGCGGTTATCTCACAGAAGTTAATGTCACCAGCCCTACAGGGATCAGAGAAATTGACTTGTTTGACGGCGTTAGTTTGGGCAAACAAGTAATTGAATGGGTAGTTAGTCATTAGTCATTAGTCATTAGTCATTAGTTATTGGTCATTAGTTATGGATTGCAGCTAACAAATAACAACTACCAACTACCAACTGCGGCTCTCCTGGCTATCCGGTGATTGATATAGCTTATGTGTCTTAGGGTAAGGATTTCAGCGATTTCATCACTAAAGTTTTGTAATTTTCGATACACTTCCAACCACAAATCCAAGAGAGCCCCAACAGCCAACAGCCAACAGCCAACAGTCAACAGTCAACAGTCAACAGTCAACAGTCAACAATTATTAAATTATGTCAAAAATTGGCGTTGCAGTAGTCGGTACCGGTTTCGGTCAAAAAGTACATCTTCCCGGATTCCAGGCCCATCACCGGACAGAGGTTGTGGCTGTTTACCACCGGAATTTAGACAAAGCAAAGGATCTCGCCTCTACCCACAATATCCCCTACGCTTGCGACTCGATCGCCGATATAGTAGCCATCCCAGAAGTGGCGGGAGTCAGCATTTCCACACCGCCGTTTTTGCATTTTGAAATGGCAAAAACCGTCTTGGAAGCAGGCAAACATTTATTATTAGAAAAACCCACAGCCCTGACAGCCAATGAAGCCAGGGAACTTTACCGATTGGCAAACAACGAATCTCAAACCGATTTTAAAAATGGTGGTTCGAGAGCAATTGCCACAATGGACTTTGAGTTTCGCTTCATCCCCGCATGGCAAATGCTAGCAGAATTATTGGCAGCAGAATATGTGGGAGAAAAGCGTTTAATTAAGATTGATTGGCTGGTTTCGAGCCGCGCTGATGCGAGTCGCCCTTGGAATTGGTACGCGCAGAAAGAGCGAGGCGGCGGAGTTTTGGGCGCGACAGGTTCTCACGTTTTTGATTATATTAGCTGGCTGTTCGGCGCGCCGCAGAGGCTTTCTGGGCAATTGATTACAGGAATTTCGCGGCGGCCCGATCCGAATGATTCGGGAAAATTAAAATTAGTTGATGCAGATGATTCTTGCACGTTGATGTTGGAATTAGCCGGGGGAACTCCTTGTCAAGTTTGTTTGAGTTCTGTTACTTATCAAGGGCGGGGACACTGGGTGGAAATATACGGGAGTAAGGGTACGTTGGTGTTGGGAAGCGACAACCAGCAAGATTACGTCCACGGATTTCGCTTGTGGGGTTCCCAAGGTGGAGAACCTTTAGCTGAAATCAAAATTCCTCAAAGATTGGAGTTTCCTCAAGTTTATCCAGACGGGAGAATTGCACCGTTTATTCGAGTAGTAGATAGGTGGGTTGAAGCAATAGATGCCGGTAAATCCTTGATACCGTCCCTCAGAGAAGGGGTTTACTCGCAGTTGTTGATGGATTTGACCCAGGAGTCGAATGCTACGGGAACTTGGGTAGATTTACCGAGTATAGATAAATTTTTGGGCACTAAGTAAAAGTGAAACATCCCAAAGCAATCTCTCGCACTCGATCGCACCCCAAACCCGATAAACTACAAATAGAGAAACTCAATTTAACCCTATATCCAGAGTCGGTAGTTGTGAATGGCGCGCCCTGAAAGTCCTTGCCTCAGTATAGCGATCGCTCGCCTGAGAACCGCTGGGGCAAACCATTTTGCCACTTGGGTTCTACAAGCTCCCTATCCCAGCGGGTACGTTCACCACGACTGTATGTGGCCCGATACCTTATCCCAATCTTGGAAAGCTTGGCAGGAAATGTTTTCGCCCTCCGGGACAATTCACGAATTGCCCCTAAATCCTGATGGCAGTTTGGTCTCGCCGGAAAACAACCAGAATATACTGGCAGAAACTGAACAACGAACACCGACGCCCTCTGTGCCACTCCACCTCGGTCAACAGGGGTGGGGTGACAAGGGGGATCAGCATCCGCCTCGGCCACCGGCAAGCTACAGCAGTCGCCTGATGCAGCATTTGGGGATTAATCTTTGGCAGTGGCTGTTTGAAGGGCCGATTCAGGGTAGTCTCCAGGAAAGTAAAGGTATCGCGATCGGGCAAAATCTACCCCTACGAGTGCGCGTAGACTTGCGCGAACCGTATTTAATTGCTTTGCCTTGGGAAATTATGCAGCCTCAAGCCGGTCAACCGGCAATTTCTCTGTCGCAGCAACTGCTGTTCAGCCGCACTACCAGCAATGTTGAACCTTTGCCCCCCCTGCATCCTGCGGAGTCGCTCAACATTTTGCTAGTTTTGGGACAAGCAGAACCCGGCAGCGGTGCTAATTCTCAATTTTCCAGCAGCAATAACCGTCATTTGCAGTTGGAAGCAGAAGCACTCGCCCTAGCTGGCGTTCTCGAAAGCGCTTTTCAAACCGACGACAGTGGCAAATATTCTGACATCAGCGTTCCGACTCGCGTCGATACTCTGATCGAACCTACTGCGGCGGAACTAATTTCTCGGCTGGAAACGCAAGCTTACAACATTCTGTTCTACGCCGGCCACGGGATACCGGGCCCCGACGGCGGTTTGCTGTTTTTGGGGCCGGAAACGGTGATTAATGGCACTGAACTAGCTCAGGTATTAGTTCGGTGCCGCGTGACGCTGGCGGTGTTTAATGCCTGCTGGGGAGCTCAGCCGGCGGTGGAGAGGCTGCACTCAACTAACGGCCAGCAACAGGCGATCGCCCGCAGCAGTTTGGCTGAGGTACTGATCCATCACGGGGTGCCTGCGGTGTTGGGGATGCGGGACTCGATCGCCGATCGCGAGGCCCTGAGTTTTATCCAAAGTTTTGCCCAAGCTTTGGCCGGACGGATGTCGATCGATCGGGCAGTCGCCGTCGCCAGACAGCAGTTATTGACCCTCTACAAGTTCAATCAACCGGCTTGGACGCTGCCTGTGCTGTATATGCACCCTGAGTTTGACGGTCAGCTAACTGAGCCGGTAGATGACCTGAAAACTGAATTGCCTTTAAATTCTTCTACTTGGCTGGGACGGTTGCCGTCTTGTGCTTATTTGCGGGGGCGCGATCGACCCAATGCCAAATCCACCGAATCGAGCAATCAGGTTTGGCCGATTCGCGCAGGTATGGTTCGAGTTGGACGCTGGGAAGAAAACGACGTAGTGATTCGAGAACAGTGGGTTTCTCAAAAACACGCCGAGATTTTCTGTCGCAACACGATCGGAGATAGCCGGGAAGAACCTAGCTACTTCCTGCGCGATTTTTCTCGCTACGGGACTCTAGTTTTGGGATCTGAGGGATGGCAGAGAGTTCACCACCAAGAATTGCTGCTACGCAGCGGGACTCAGCTAAAATTTGGCAGTTCTCAAGGTCAGATTTTTGAGTTCACTATTGAGGTTCCTAAAACTTCGGGCTACAGTGAGACTGATTGCGGAACGAATTAAGGTGCGGGTGTAGCTAATGAAGACAAGCGGCGAGTAGCACAGCAAAGTTCTAGGCGTTAAGTCTCCAGTCTGAATTTAAGAGAGTTACTCACCACTGATAGCTCGGCACTAGCTCTTGGCACAGTCCCCCCTCTGTCTTTTCCTTTTCCCACTTAGGTATTACATCATGGCTACCCAATCTACTGATTCTGAATATTTTCGCGATTCTCAAACTCAGGCCCAGATGGAACTTCTCGCCACAATTGTTCAGACTGATGTTGCTTACCCCTGGAATCCTGCACAGCTTGAATCGGAATCTTATTTAACTGCCCTAGAGCAGGAATTTGCGCTATCTGATTCATTCAGCGACAGCGATATTGCCCTGAAGTCCCAAGTTTTATTCTCGCAATTAGAACAAGTTTGGCTGACGACTGCTCTGCAAAAGTCTTTGCGCGAGAAATTTGCTCGCGTTCCTCAAGATTTTCTGGCCAGCATCGCTCAAAGCGTGCAAAACGCCACTGTTAAGTATCAATCTTTAGCTGACCAAATGGTAGAGTGCGTCTTAGATATTTTGCCTCAGTGGGCTGAGGAAGATTTGCAGGTGTTGGCACGTCCTTTGGCTTATGCCATGCGAGATGTTGATTCGGAAGGGGGAGAATTAGTGATGGCTACTAAAAGACCTTGGGCCCAATTGTCGGAAATAGAACAAGCCAGAGTTAGTTTGGCTGTCGCCCGCTATGCAATCTCGCAATTAGAAATTGCTGATTAGTTTTTGGATGGCTAAATTTTTGTGCTGCGATCGCGGTAATTTTTTTAAATTAATATAAAATTAATCTACCTTTAGTTAGATGTCAAATTCGTCTAATTGTTAAATCCTAGGGATTGCTATAGTTTGATATAGCAATCCTATTGGATTTTTAGACAAGATAATTTTTTTTGAACTATAGCAAGCGCGCCCGACGGTTAGGACTGGGATGTGGCAGCATTTTCAATCAGCTTTTTATGGGCGGCGTCGCAGAAACGGCCCACAAGAAATATTTTTTATGGTGGAACAGGCCCGAAAGCCTGTTGCTGACATTGCTGAAATCCTTGCCGAAGATTGCTTTTGACCCCCTCGCATCCAGGATAAAAGCCCCCGGATTCATCCGTCCAGAAATAAAAAACCTGTATCCGATGAAACTTGCCCCCCGAATTGATCCGTGGGGTCAATGCTAAAATCTAAAATCTAAAATCTAAAATCTAAAATCTAAAATCTAAAATCGATTGACTTCTCTCCTCGGTAACTAAAGCCTTATTTCTTCTTGCTTCTGCTATATTTTGCCAGGTTTGGACTCGCTTAGCAGTTTGCCAACAGCAACCAAGATGAATTATCATACAAGAGTCAGAATGTTAAAAAATGTAAAAATAGTAATTGGGGTGTGTAGGAATTTTCAACTGAATTAAAAAGTGGACAGCAGGAAACCCTTACTGTTGCATGCACGATCGGGACTTTAAAATTATTTTATGACAACTTCAAGATTTGATTTTCAAGACTTGAAACGCCGCTTTGGGCGGATTTCGCGGGTGCCGACGGCAACGCTAGTCGTGTTGGGGGTGGTTGCTTTCGCAGGTGCGATCGCCGCAGCCTGGTTTGGCAGTGAAGGTACAGTCAGCGGTATTTTTGCCACAATCAACACTTGGCAGCAAAACCCGCCTGTGTGGCTGCAAGTGCCTGCTACGAGCAAGATGTATTTGTTAGTGCCGACTTTTGTGCTGGTTTCGGCCGCTTTAGCTGCAATTAAAATTTCGCCTCAACCGCAGAAATGGTCGCGCGCTGTGGTAGTTGCAATAGTGATGGCTTTAACCATTCGCTACGTTGTATGGCGATCGCTCGCTACTCTAAATTTAACCGATCCCCTCAACGGTATCTTTAGTTTGGGGCTGTTTTTCCTAGAAATGTTACTGGTATTCAACACCAGTATTCAACTGTATTTAATGCTGAGAATGAAAGACCGGCGTCGAGAAGCCGATCGCATGGCAGTTGCAGTGGAATCTGGAAACTTCACCCCGTCAGTAGATATTTTTATCCCAACGTACAACGAACCGGCTTTCATTTTACGGCGCAGTGTAATCGGCTGTCAAGCCTTAGATTATACCAACAAAAAAGTATATTTGCTCGACGATACCAAGCGGTCTGAAATCAAGTTACTGGCAAAAGAACTGGGATGCGAGTATATAACCAGACCCGATAATATTCACGCCAAAGCTGGAAACATCAATCATGCCACAGCCCTTACAAATGGAGAACTAATTGTAGTTTTCGATGCAGACTTTATTCCCACTAAAAACTTTTTAACTCGCACAGTTGGATTTTTTCAAAATCCAGAAATCGCCCTCGTTCAAACACCGCAAAGCTTTTACAACCACGACCCCATCTCCCGTAATTTAGGTTTAGAAAATGTGCTAGCGCCGGAAGAAGAAATATTTTACAGGCAAATTGAAATCATCAAAGACAGCGCCGACAGCGTGGTTTGTTGCGGTACATCTTTTGTAGTGAGGCGAAGTGCTTTAGAAACAGCGGGAGGCTTGGTCACAGATTCAATCTGCGAAGATTATTTTACCGGAATTCGGCTGTCAGCAACCGGATATCGCTTAGTTTATTTAGATGAAAAATTGAGTGCTGGTTTGGCGGCTGAAAGTATAGAGGCTCATCTAAATCAACGGCTACGCTGGGCGCGAGGCACGCTTCAGGCATTTTTTATTGATTCCAATCCTTTAACAATTCGCGGTCTCAGATTCGTACAAAGGCTGTCTCATTTGGAAGGATTGTTGCACTGGTTTACCAGTTTAACCAAGGTTTTATATCTTTTGATACCTTTAGCTTATTCATTTTTTGGAATAATTCCTTTGCGGGCAAGTGCGCGGGAATTGCTGTACTTTTTCCTGCCTTACTATTTGGTGCAACTGACTGTGTTTTCTTGGCTGAACCGCCGATCGGGATCGGCTTTGCTTTCGGATATTTATTCGTTCGTCCAGTGTATTCCTTTAGCGGTGACGGTGGTGAGTTCCATGCTGAATCCGTTTGGGAAAGGGTTTCAGGTGACGCCAAAAGGAATGGCGAGCGATCGCTTTCGTTTTAACTGGAATTTGGGATGGCCTTTGATTGTCTTGTTCGCAGCTACAGCAGTCAGTTTGTGGCACAATTTAAACATTAATTTAGTTAAAAATGTTGGCACCGTACAGTCAATATCAGAAAGTGCAGATTTGTCAAAAAGCCTGGGTTGGGGATGGATTTGGAGCGCGTACAACCTGCTGATGCTGGGGATTGCCTTGCTGATTTTGGTGGATATTCCTAAGCCGGACATTTACGAATGGTTCAATTTACGCAGGGTTGTACAACTGAATATTGGCGGTCAAAGTTTTTGGGGTGTAACCACTGTAATTTCGGAAAGTGGCGCGGAAGTTGCTTTGACACAGTGGCCAAGTTTTGCGGTGAAAAATAAAGGCAGTAAAGAGAGTTTTACAGCAGCAGAGATTTTGCCAAAATATGCCGTTCCGACAACTTTATCCCAGGGTAAAATAAAAGCGCTCCCTCGCAGTGCGACAGTCAAAGCAAGTATATCTGTAGGGGCGTCTGTTGTTGAGTTGGGCACTGAGCGTCGTTTGGCAAAAGGTTTAATTGATTGCGATTCGGCGACTTTGGAAATTATGGAAGAGAACTGTTTTATTCCTGTGGCTAAGATTGAGTTGGTGAGCGATAAATCTCAGTTGGAGTCGAGTTTTCGGGATGGAAAAGAGTGCAGTTTTGCGGAATTTCCCACTGTGCGAATTGCGTTCGATCGCCTGAACATTAGCCAGCACCGCTGTTTGATCGAGATGCTTTACTGTCGGCCGGGCCAGTGGCAGCGGCAGGAAACTCCGGGAGAATGGCGATCGCTGTGGCTGTTGTTGAGAATTGCTTTGAAACCGAGGGCTGTTTTTGAGAGGAATAGGTCAGTTAGACCGATCGCAGTTTCGCAACTTTAGATCGAGTTTCCATCCCGCGCGGCTTGCACCAAACCTTTATCGCGCCAACAAATAATCCCATCAAGCTGCCCCCGCCAAGGAACAATGGTAGATTTTATAGCAACCGCCAAGACGGTTAGGAAGTTGTTAATGGCTGACACGATTGATTTTATTGCTTCTTCCTTCTTCCTTCTGCTATACATAGACAAATGACCAGAACTTGTTTTTTAATTAATCGGCACAAACTCGTAACCGTAACTGGTGCGATTTCCGGGTTTAACAGTTACTAATTGAACTGCGCGATTACGATCGCCCGAAGGTAAAAACCGAATCGGGCCCGATGCTCCTTTTGCCGAAAAATCTGACGCCGATAAAGCTTGTTGAATGCCTGTACGAGTCGGATTGCGCCCTAAACCAACAATTAACGCGATCGCCGCATCGTAGGCTAAAGCTGTGCGCCAACTTACTTCAGCATTCCAAAGTTGTTTGGATGTTTGGGGAAAGTTTGACTGCGGATCTGCGAGAATGTGCCAAGGAACAGCCAGCACCATATCTGTTGCTCCTGCGCCACCGATTTGCAGTGTTTTAGCAGTATAAGCACCGTCTCCCGCTAGTAATGGCAGCCGTTTGGCGTTTACTTGCACTACTTGCAAAGCTTGGTCGATCGTGGCTGAATTGGATGCTAACATAATAACTTCTGCTCCTTGGGCGATCGCACTTTTAACACTATCGGCGGCATTAAAATTGCCGTTAGCAAAGTCAAATTCGCCTACTATTTGTCCTCCATCTCCGTAAAGAGCCGTAGTGAATTCATCTTTTAAAGATTTGCTGTAACTGCTGGCCGAATTGAAAAATACAGCAGCTTTTTGCTTTGGCAATTTTCCCAGCATATAGCGGGAAAGAGCATTAGCCGCAAACCGATCGCTCGGCACTGTCCGAAATATATTGTTGGCAACTCCTGAAAGCTGCACCGACGTACTTGTGGGAGAAATTGCTACTAATTTTTTTTCCTGGTAAATCTTGCTTGCTGCTAAGGTTGTATCTGAACCAAAATGCCCGATCACTCCTAAAATTTCCGAGTTATTTGCTAAAGCACTGGCAATTTGTGCGGCAATTTCTGGATTGTTGTCATCGTTAGCAATTAGCACTTTTAATGGAGTACCGCTAATGCCGCCGCTTTGGTTGATTTCATTTTGAGCTTGAGCTACGCCCCGCATAATTTCTAGAGCAGCATTGATATCGCCACCAATGGGAACTGCGGCGGCAATTGTGTAGGATTTTTGGTTGCCAATACGGGCGTTGTTGAGGTAAATTAAGGCTTCTGGATCGTTGCGATTAGCTTGCAGGGAAGTTTCCAGGTTGGCAATAGCTGCGTTATAGTTGCCAGATGCGATCGCCTGTACTGCTGCTTGTTTGGTTGTTGTGGCTTGCTCTGGAAGTAACAGTTTTTGGCCAGCACTCAGACGCTGCTCAATTGCCAGCTCTGATTGCGGGGAATTCCCCGTCGGAGGCTTGGGAATTGTCTGATTTGGGGGTGATGAACCTCCGAGATTGATGCCGCCTCGGCTTGTCAGCCACCAAATACCTGCACCGGCTAGCCCGATCGTAATTAGGAGGGATAAGATGAGAACAGCAGTTTCATTTTTTTGTGACATAATTTTACATTTTTAGATTTTTGAAATAACGAAGTCATTACTCATTGTCATTAGTTATTAGGAGCAAGTAAAAAACATTGATCGAGGAGAACAAGTGATTTTAACTTGGCGATCCCGAATTGATGTAGGGTGCGTCAGATAGAGTGATTGTATCTATCAATTGATTATCTCGGAGCTGAGGCACCATGCAAGCCTAAAATCCAGTAGTCACTACTCCCTTATTATATGCGATCGCCCGGACATGATATAATTCAGTAACATTGGCATAGTAAAAATAGCGATCGCACTGTTTAGTCTGAATGCCTTCAAGGTGGTTCCACCAGAAAAGTGCAGGAATTTTTATAAATTACCGATTCAAAGATTAGTAAACCCTACCCTGCAAAAGCGCCACTTCCTCCATTCCAAATTTAGTTAAGCAGGCAAGAAATGATAACTGGTGGATTAGATAAAACGCTGAGTGTTGGAACTGAATTATACAATCTGAGGTGAGTAAACCTGAGAACTACCTTGAATAACACCTAGGGGGTAACTCTTCAGTCCTGTATTTAGTTACAAATTTTTACGTTAAAGTTGGGTATATATCATAAACCTTTGAAAAAAAGCTTTTCTTAATCATATCTTTATTTTTCTCCGCGAGTGCGACAGGGAGGGAGGCTGTAACAGCAAAGGGTTCGGTAAAATAATTAAAGTTTGTTGAAATTTATAAAAATAGCTGCAATACTTTGTAATGTAAAGAGGAAAGTTGAAAAATATCTAAAGACAAACTAATTGGATTGCGATGTCGCTAAGGTAGTATATATGACGGTTTGTCACAGAAAAAGAGTGTTAAGCTCCGCTAAGCTCAGCAAAAGTAAAAGCTCGCTATTTCATTAAGTTCGATCGATAACAAAGGCTAAGGTAAAGTTCATGGCAAACTCAGTTTTAAATCAGCCAAAAGCAGCAGGAGTGCAGTGGCAGCCAAAAGATATTATCCGCGGTCTAGTGTGGAAAATTGCGATCGCAACCTGGCTGTTAATGGCAGTAGGCAGCGCCACGCGAGTGATGAATGCGGGGCTCGCTTGCCCCGACTGGCCGCTGTGCTACGGTCAATTAATACCTGCAGCGCAAATGAATTTGCAGGTATTTCTGGAATGGTTTCACCGATTGGACGCTGCGGCGATTGGCTTAAGCGCGATCGCACTTTTAGGACTATCTTTGTTTTACCGCAGCCGCCTGCCAAAATGGCTGCCGATTGCGAGCGCCGGAGCACTATTTTTAATCGTTTTTCAAGGCGTATTGGGCGGCTTGACAGTAACACAACTGCTGAGATTTGACATCGTTACCGCTCACTTGGGAACAGCTTTACTATTTTTTGGCGCCCTGCTAGTCATCGGTTTCATGCTGACTCCCTACGAAGCTACAGGAAATGTCGGCAAATTAGCTTGGGTAAGTTCTATCGCAGCATTGTTAGTTTACCTGCAAAGTTTGCTAGGAGCATTAGTAGGCTCTAGATGGGCACTACACCAATGTTTGAGCTCCTCAGAATTGTGCTCGGTAATGAACAGCCACATCGCCGGTATCGTACCAGCTACAGCAGCGACTTTAGCCGTAGCAGTCATGGCTTGGCGGCAGCCTGCACTGAGTCCAAATTTGCGAAAACTGGCTAACTGGGCGAGTGTTTGCCTCATTGCTCAATTAGTTCTGGGATTAGCAACTTTCCGGCTGCACCTTCAGGTAGAACCGCTGACAGTCGCCCACCAAGCAGTCGGTGCTGCTTTGCTGGGAACCCTGATAGCTTTTAGTGTTTTAGCTTGGCGCGATCGAGTTTTATCAGCTTGAGAGATAAGACTAAAGTAAGAGGCGGCGGGTTTATTAATTCTTGTAGCTACATCAAATATTTCTTGTAAAACCCGCCACTCCAACCTAATGACTAATGACGAATTCGCAAATAATTACTAACAGCTTACAACCGATGCAAGAAATCCTTACCAACGACAGTCCCCGTCTCCACGAAAACTTTTCGCAAGTCGTGAAAAGTTACTATCAACTAACAAAACCCAGAATTATTTTACTGCTGCTAATCACCACCTCAGCAGGAATGTGGATGGCGGCTAAAGGAGAAGTCGATCCGCTATTACTGGTATCAACTATTACTGGAGGCGCTTTAGCTTCTGCGTCGGCGAATACGATTAATTGTGTCTACGACAGTGACATCGATTATATTATGGAGCGCACCCGGTGGCGGCCGATTCCTTCGGGGCGTGTCAAGAAGCGCGATGCTTTGATATTTGCGATCGCCCTAGCTACAATATCCTTTACATTGCTCACAGTTGTTGCCAACTTATTAGCCGCATTGCTAGCAATGTCAGGCATCGTTTTCTATGTCCTAATTTACACCCACTGGCTGAAGCGTCACAGCGTGCAAAACATCGTCATTGGCGGTGCAGCCGGGGCGATTCCCCCGCTAGTTGGGTGGGCTGCGGTGACGGGAGATTTGAGTTGGGGTGCGTGGCTGCTGTTTGGGATTATATTCCTGTGGACTCCGCCGCATTTTTGGGCATTAGCAATGATGATTCGCGACGAATACAAGGAAGTAGGCGTCCCGATGTTACCCGTAATTGAGGGCGACGAAGAGACAGCCCGCCAAATTTGGATTTACACGCTATTGATGATTCCTGCAACTTTGCTGCTAGTTTATCCCCTGAATTTAGCCGGCGCGGTGTATGCGGGAACAGCTATTTTCCTCGGTGCTATTTTTGCCCAAAAAGCTTGGTTGCTGTTGCAGACTCCAGAGGATAAGATTGTTGCGCGATCGCTCTTCAAATACTCTATTCTGTACCTGATGCTCTTGTGCGCCGGAATAGTCGTTGACAGTTTGCCTGCGACTCATAATTTTACTACTGCTGTTGTACAAAATGTGCAAACTTTGATGAGTGCAGTTGTGATGTAGTCTGCTTTTAGATCCCCGGCTTCTTGAAGAAGTCGGGGCTCTGGGTATATTGTAAAATTTAAAGTGGAGGAAAGTTCTGATGGCTGAGAATACTGTGAAAGTAGACATCTCATTTCAATCACTACTGGAAGCTATTTCGTCACTGGGAATTGCTGAAAGATACAAGATATGGGAATTTTTGGAAGCTGAATTATTCCCGGATGAGGACGATTCTCCAGAAGACATTGCCGAAATTGAAGCGGCCCGTGCTGATTACAAAGCTGGAGATTACACAACTTTTGATCGATATATGGCACAACGGGCAAATAAATCGACATGACTTACACTATCCTTGATGAACCTTTAAAGACAGTGACAGTTAATTTTAAAATCTTAACTATGCTCATAATAGATGAAAACCCTATAGAGGCGCACTGGTTATGAACTGGAAAGCACACATTCACTCAAATCCTAAAATTCTCCTTGGCAAGCCTGTAATTAAGGGGACACGAATATCAGTGGAGTTCGTTCTAGGGCTATTTTCAGAAGGTTGGACGCAGCAACAAATTCTAGAAAACTACCCAACGCTTAATGCTGAATCTCTACAAGCTGTATTTGCTTTCGCGGCGGAGTGCCTCAAAGAAGACGTATTTTACACGCCTTTACTGTTTGCTGAGGCAAGTTAATGCGGTTTCTGGCAAATGAAAACTTTCCACTACAGAGTTTACGAATTCTACGACAAGCGGATCTGAAAGTCGCTTCTGTTACCGAGGATTCTCCAGGTATTGAGGATGCCGAGGTTTTGGCTCGTGCGGCGGATGAGCAACGGGTGATTTTGACCTTCGATCGCGATTACGGCGAACTCATTTATCGTTTGCGGCTGCGATCGCCAAGAGGTGTCATTTATTTGCGGTTTCGTCCTCACACGCCGGAAGAACCAGCCTCAATATTGTTAAATTTATTACATACCGAAGGATTGCAATTTGAGGAACGGTTTACGGTGGTGGAGCGCGATCAAATTCGTCAACGTCCCCTACCTTAGTTATTGCCGGAAGCAGGTAGTTGTGGGAATTGAGGCAGGGTTTGGGTTTAGCAGTCCTTAATTCACACTCAGTGTGTTACAGTTGTAATACAAACTTGGCTCACTTATAATCTTATGATGAACCTCGAACGTAAAACACATAGAGATGGCAACTTACACCCTAAAGCATTTAATTGTCTAAAACTTCTCGATGAAAGCTTTACCTATCACAACGATCACACCCAACGGCATCCGTTCTCAATCTACAGTCGCTCAATACAGAAAGTAATGCAGTCTTTCAATGCTGTTCTGGATGAAATCGATCAGATTTCTACGGCTTTGTTTAATGCTGATGGAAATTTAGATTATCCTTTAAAGAAGCTGCCTGATTTACAAAAAGAGTTACTATATGCCTTGCAATCTCACATTGATGATTGCTACCGTATTCTTAAAGTTATTCACCCCTATAATAGCAATGTTAATGAAATATTTGTAGAGAGTTGGTTGGATAAGGTCAAACACCCTGGGTATAAAGATTTTCATAACGAAATCAAGAGATACAGAGACTCATTTGCTCCTATTGTTAATAAGATTAAACACAATGGTGGTCAATTGCGTCCCATAATGATGTACTCAAGGGGACGTGGCCTAGTTGCACGTACGGTAGATAAAGGTATTCAAATTTTTCCTAAAAATGCTCGTATTGTTGGGTATTTTCTAGAGGGGATGCAACCTAATGGGCGTATAGGCCCTGATTGTGAAATTCATCTCGATGGTATAACCGCTATTTCTTTAAATCGTGACCTACGTTATCACTTTGCAAATCTCTACCGAGTTGGTGATCATTTGAGGGCTGCAATTGCCAGAACGGTTCGTCACTTTCACGAAATAAAATTGCCTCGCCATGTCGCTTTTAATGATACCGCATCCCAATATGATATAGAGTCAATTGCAGAACGCGTCAGTAAGCTGCCACCTCTATTCTTTGAGAATGAGTTTTCTAAGAAAACACCAGATATTAAGTTCCACCGTCATAACGGGAATGCAGATTTGATTTTGGAGGTTCCTGGTTCTCAGTATATGACTTGGGAGGGAGAAGTAATGATCTATTCTGAAATACAAGTAGATGCTGTTTGCCCTTACTATCAACTTCCTTACAGGTAAGCCAGAAGCGTTTGTAATTCTATAGTCGCAATGCCTAACAACGAAATAAAATTGTCTAGGTTGGGTTTCGTTCCTCAACCCAACCTAGGCGAATTTTAATTTTTAGCCTTAACTTAACTGTATTAGTTCATCACCAATTTGGACTAAAAACCAGGAGCGATCGCCCATCAACATCCTAATACAGCCACCAGTTGCGACATCTCACACTTTAATGGTGCGAATGATAGATTAGGTCTTTTGGGCAATTATATAAACATGATTTTGAGGATACTGGTCATATTCGAGATGGCGGCAGGTGCAATGATGCTCAACCAGAATTTGCAGGAAAGTATCTACACCCAAAGTGCTGTAATCAAAGTCTTGACCTTGAAATGCTCCCGAAACCTCGCTGCTTGTATGTCCGCCGCCACAAGTGAACAGGATCACTCCATTGGGTTCAAGCGCATCGCATAGCTTTTGTATCACAGGCGCTTGCTTGTTGAGTGGCAGATGAAACGTGCTATCCCACGCTGCAATCAGGCTGTAAAGTTTCGGCGGCAGCCAATCACAAATGTCTTCCCGGTAAAATGTGATTTCTGGATGTAGCTGCTGGGCTAAATTGATCATTTCGCTAGAAATATCAAGTCCTTCAGGCTGAAATCCATGCTTGGATAAGCTGTTAATCAAACGCCCGCTGCTTCCACACCCGACATCAAGTGCTGCGTGCTGCTTAGAAGTAAATTCGATCGCCCGTTCTAATTGGGCAATCCCGTAGGTTGAATCTTGATGCTCAGTTTGCCACCATTGGGCAATTCGGTCGTAGCGGGCCGATGTATCATTTGGCTCCATAGAGTCACCTCATAAGTGTCGATCGACATTTTCAGCGAAATTAAAATCTTTGTGTACGCCACACGCAGGCTATCCTAATGCCCCTAATGCTCTCAATGACGTTGTTAGCACCATCCTTGTGACTCCGCGCTTTGCTTTGCCTCCGCAGCTTATCGAGATCAAATTCATCGCTAAGCTGTTACGCATTTAAACCACTAACGAGGTTTGTATAGTGCGTCAGTTATAACACTTACTGCACAAGGGAAACACTTTTCTTTTGTACTGACGCACCCTACTATCGTCTTTTAAATGCCCAACAGCTTAAGGTTTAGCTACTTCTAAAAATTGGCGTTGCATATTGGCGGGAAGATTTTTAATTTTATCAAAGCTGAAAACCCTTATTTTTCTGGCGGGCTCTTCAGCCCACCCCATAAGATTCATCCCAAAATTATGCAAAGCCGAAAAGAGAAGTGCGATCGTGTCTTGTCGGGCAAATCGAGACAGGCAAGGTTTTGGAGTTGCAGGCCGAAAGGGTCTATTTGCTTGGAGGCGTAAGAATTAGGGGCTTCGATTGGAACAGCGGCTGAAACCTCCGTTTGAGTCCGGGGATGAAATGCTCTACAGCAGGCGATCATTACTTTAGGCAGACGCAGGAGCCGCGCCAGGAAAGATACATTTTAAAGAATCTGTTGTTTTCATTACACAACCCTTTATAAAAGGAGTTTCAGCGGTGAACTTAATATCTGTAGAGGGACTCAAAGCGCTGGTACAACAATCTCCTGGATTGTGCGTCTCAATTTATATGCCAGTCGCTCGATCAACAGAAATTAAACAAAATCCGATTCGGTTCAAAAATTTAATCAGAGAGGCTGAACACAAAATAGTAGAGTACGGATTTGATAAAAAAGAAGCGATGGAATTGCTAGAGCCAGTCCGAGTAGAAACAGCGATAAAATTTCTGCTGATTTGAAACAAGCTGTTTCGGCTGCTTATTTTGGACGAGTCGATCGACTGTTTGTTGCTCTTGGCGTTCAGCAGTGGGGTACTTTTAATCCCGATACGAACGCGGTGCAAATCCACCCAGATGCAGAATTGGGCGACGAAGATTTGTTGAATACGGCAGCAATTCAAACTATTCTCAACGGCGGAACTATTTACGCGGCACCGCCAAATAAAGTGCCGGAGGATGCACCTTTAGCTGCTATTTTTCGCTATTAATTTACCAGGTTTAAACCAATGGAATCTACTTCAATGACAAATTCCGACAAACAAAACCAAAGTAGCAGCGGCGATACCGAACGCTGGGCATCTTTAATAGGTGGCGGGGCGCTGGTGCTTTTTGGTTTGTCGCAGCGTTCTTTGAGAGGTGCTTTGCTGGCGGTTGCGGGCGGTGGTTTAGCGGCTCGCGGGCTGGGGGTGGTGGAGGGTTTACAGTCGGCCGCAGATCCGAATCAAAGCATTAAAGTTGAAAAGACGGTGACGATCGACAAACCGGCTGATGAATTGTACCGTTTATGGCGCAATTTTGAAAATTTGCCTCGGTTTATGAAGCATCTCAAACACGTTACGGTAATAGATGAAAAACGTTCTCACTGGATTGCCAGCGCGCCGATGGGCAATAGTGTGGAATGGGATGCAGAGATTGTCCGCGAAGAAGAAAATCGCTTAATTGCTTGGGCGTCTGTGGAAGGATCTGATGTTGACAATTCGGGTTTCGTGCGCTTTCAACCGGCACCAGCGGGACGGGGTACTGAGGTAAAAGTTGTGATCGAATACAACCCTCCGGGCGGTGCAATTGGTGCTGGTGCTGCTAAACTATTTGGCGAAGCTCCCGAACAGCAAATTGCCAATGATTTACGTCGCTTTAAGCAGTTAATGGAAGCTGGGGAAATAGCGACTACGGAAGGTCAATCTTCGGGCCGCAAGTAAGTATAGCACTTTTGGTGGTAAGCCCTTGTAGGGACACGGCGAGTGTAGGGACTTAGGCCAAGCCCATAGGTGTTCAACTTAAGCTTTTTGTCCACCAGTCCTCCCGCCCACCCGTTAGTTCGCCAGGGAATGAATTCCCTGTCTCATAGCTAAAGTCCTCTCACAGAGGACTGAAAAACTCATTAGTCGTCTTCAGACGACTTTAGCTTTGAGGCAGCCAGGGAATGAATTCCCTGTCTCATAGCTAAAGTCCTCTCACAGAGGACTGAAAAACTCATTAGTCGTCTTCAGACGACTTTAGCTTTGAGGCAGGGGTTTCAACCCCTGTCGGACTGTGGGACTATCGGTTGTACGTTAAGTTGACACCTATGGACTCTTGGAGTGTCCCTACGACACAAGCGATCGAGTGGGATGTCCTTGAGTACAAAACGTAGAGTTTGTGCTCTCAAGCTATTTGTTGTTTACCTGATTAATTGATGTCATCTCAAGTGGTTTTCGGAAATGCGGGCGCTGAAGGTGCAAGTCGGGGCGGTTGGTTTGCGGGTCACTTTATGACTCCTGAAGATGACCCGCGATCGACTTCTGTTTTAGAGGTAAAATGGGGCACTCACCCCGCCGGAGATTGTAGGACTCAGTGGGCGGTAAATGCGGCAGCCACGACGCTTTCTATCCTGGTAAAAGGGCGGTTTCGCCTGCAATTTCCAGAACAAGAAATCTTGCTTTCTCGCGAAGGAGATTATGCTCTCTGGCAGCCGGGAGTGCCTCATTATTGGTCTGCCGAGGAGGATTCGGTAATCGTGACTGTGCGGTGGCCTTCGTTGTCGGGAGATAGTTCTGGAGTTAAGAATTAACTGTAATTTCGGGAACCAAAACGCGGCCGCTATAACCTGCGCGCTGGTAGCGATCGATCGCCTCGGATGCGATAACACCCGCTTTTCCACTCTCCACCAAGGCTACGCAAGCACCGCCAAAACCTCCGCCCGTCAGCCTTGCGCCGAAGACTCCTGGGATTGACTGCAAGATGGCCGCCAGCGTGTCTACTGCCGGCACCGAAACTTCGTAGTCGTCGCGCTGACTGGCATGGGAAGCATTCATTAACTCGCCAAAACGTTTTGCTGGCAAAGATTTTACCGCTTCGAGTACGCGGTTGTTTTCCGTAACCACGTGGCGCGCTCGCTTTCTGAGGGGTTCCGGCAATACTTCGACAGCTTGGGGATCGGCGATATCCCTGAGAGCCTTAACTCCCAATATCCGCGCGGATTCCTCACACTCGGCGCGTCGCTGGTTGTAGCCGCTTCCTGCTGCCAGTTGGTGGCTTTCGCCACTGTCAATTATTAAAATTTCTGTGTTTGTGGGAAAAGGTATCGGGCGGCATTCGAGGCTGCGGGTGTCGATAAATAGCATTGTGTTGGTGTCTGCTAAACTCGACGCCATTTGATCCATGATGCCACAGTTCAAGCCGGCATATCGGATTTCGACTTGCTGTCCGATTTGAGCTAGGCGCACGTCGTCTAGGGGGAGGTTCAGCAGGGCGCGCACTCCTCTGAGGGTGGCTATTTCTAAAGCGGCGCTGCTGGACAAACCGGCTCCGATCGGCACAGTCGAGGTAATGTAGAGATTTATTGGCGGTATTTTGTATCCTTCTTTTTCTAACAGTCTCAGGCAGCCACAAATATAACTGACGAATTTTTGCGGTATGGTATCGTCGTCTGAATAATTTATGAGTTCGTCATATTCTGCTGAATAGAAATGGTGGCGATCGTCACTGCTGAAGCCGATTTGTACTGTTGTGCGCTGGGGAATCGCAGTTGGAAGTACAAATCCATCGTTGTAGTCTGTGTGTTCGCCCAGCAGGTTTACTCTGCCGGGGGCGCTGGCTGTGGTTTTGGGTAAGGTACCAAATACTCGTTGGAATTTCATTTTTGGGGAAGTGGTAATTGGTTCTTGGTAATTGGTAATTGGGAATTGGGAATGGGAAATTGGTAATTGGGAATTGGGAAGAAATAAATTAATTTTTTATCGTTTATCTTTATTATAGTGCCCATGTTTTTTGGTTAGTTCAACCCCTGTTAACAAAAATAAACATCACCGTAGGTTGGGAAAAGATATTGAGCTGTGATAGAATGACAGGCTAAGATTTCTCCAACAATTCAAAAAATGCGATCGACCCGACCCCGAAAACAGTTTGCTCAACATTGGCTCAAAAGCGAGAAAGCCTTAGATAAGATTGTGAAAGCGGCTTCTTTGGATGGCGATCGCGTCCTGGAAATTGGGCCGGGCACGGGGATTTTGACTCGGCGTTTGCTGCCTGCGGCTGAGTCTGTTGTTGCTGTGGAGATCGATCGAGATTTGTGTGTCAAGCTAGCCAAACAACTCGGCAAAACCGACAATTTTTTACTGCTGCAAGGCGACATCCTGGAAATGGACTTAGAGGCTGAACTAACGGCCTTTCCCAAATTCCAAAATCCTAATAAAGTTGTTGCCAATATTCCTTATAATATCACCGGCCCGATCCTGCAAAAACTGCTGGGAACGATATCTGTTCCTGCGGCTAAACCCTTCGATGCGATCGTGCTCTTAGTGCAGAAAGAAGTGGCCCAAAGGCTTTACGCTAAACCGGGTTCGACAGCTTTTGGGGCGCTGTCAGTGCGGGTGCAGTATTTAGCAGAATGCGAGTTAATTTGCGATGTGCCGTCTAAAGACTTTTTTCCGCCGCCAAAAGTCGATTCTGCCGTGGTGCGGCTGCTTCCGAGACAGATAGAAACTGCTGCGGTTAATCCGCGCTATTTGGAGAATTTAGTTAAGTTGGGATTTGGTAGCAAGCGTAAGATGCTGCGAAATAATTTGAAAGGGGCTGTGGACTTAGATAAACTTGTTCACTTGTTAGAAGAGTTACAGATAAATCCTCAATCTCGCGCTGAAGATTTAAGCGTGGATCAATGGGTCAAGTTGAGTAATAATATTATGTGCGAGGTTTGAAGTTAACGATTCTGTTATAGCCTTTCTCAGTAACATAAAGCATCGGCATCGGGCATCGGGCATACCTCACCACGCTTGAGAAGCGCTATAGATACCGGAATTCTTAAAGAATTCTGTATCTGGATCTTCTGTTTTTTTATAAATAAGGACTCTCCGGTCTGACTACAAATTGTTGAATTTAGGTTGGTTGTGGATTTTTAAAGGTTTATTGCAGCCTAATCGGAATTTTAATAATAAATTCTGCACCTTTCCCCGGTGCAGAAATACACTGCAATTCGCCTTTATGTCTTACTGTGATAATTTGATAGCCAATCGATAAACCCAATCCCGTGCCTTTACCTACTGGTTTAGTGGTAAAAAATGGATTAAATAACTGGTTCCTCACCGATTCTGTTATTTCTGGCCCGTTGTTCCTAATTCGGATTTCTACCACTTCACTGTCTAAAAGTTTAGTAGAAATTTTGATGAGGGGACGATTAGCTTCATTGGCTGCAATCCCCTCGCTGTGACTGTCTTCTTCTAAAGCATCAATAGCATTAGCCAGGATATTCATAAACACTTGATTTAGCTGTCCCGGATAGCACTCTATTTGGGGTAAATTGCCATATTCTTTGATAATTTGAATTTTCCCTAAGCCCGGCTTAGCATTCAATCTGCTTTGCAAAATCATCAGTGTGCTGTCAATTCCTTCGTGAACATCGGCTAATTTCATTTCTGCTTCGTCATGGCGCGAAAAAACTCGCAGCGACTTGACAATACCGAGAATGCGCTCGGCCCCGTTTTTCATAGAAATTAATATTTTTGGTAGGTCATAGATAATAAAATCTAAATCTACAGACTGGAGTTTTTCTTTAAGTGTGGGTAGGGGATTCGGATACTGCTCTTGATAGATATTCACCAATTCTAGCAAACTATCGGCATACTCGCGAGCGTGAGTAACATTCGCGTAAATAAAGTTAATCGGATTGTTGATTTCATGAGCAACCCCAGCGACCAATTGCCCCAAAGATGACATTTTTTCGCTTTGAATTAGCTTTGATTGAGCCTGCTGCAATTCAGACAAGGCTTGTTCGAGCTGTTGAGTTTGAGACTTTAACTCTGCGGTGCGTTCCTCAACTCGAATTTCTAATTCTTCTTTAGATTTTTTTAGTGCAGTTTCTGCTAATTGCCGCTCGACAATTTCCGATGCTAGGAGTCGGTTTGCCAATTCTAACTGTTGAGTTTTAAATTTTAACTCTGCGGTGCGTTCCTCAACTCGAATTTCTAATTCTTCTTTGGCTTTTTTTAGTGCAGCTTCGGCTAATTGGCGCTCGACAATTTCCGAGGCTAGGAGTCGGTTGGCGGATTCTAACTGTGCGGGACTGGGAAGTGCTAGGGCTTGAGGGATTAAGTCTACCAAAAGTATGGCTGTAGCAAATGAAATAAGGGCAGTAATTGCTTTCATTGTTCCTGAAAGCCAATAGGTAGGATGCCAAAGTGTCCAGAGTTCAAATATGTGAGTGATGCCACAGGCGACGATAAAGGCTCCAAACAGGGCAAAGATCCAATCAAAGGGCAAATCTTCGCGTTTGGAAATAAAATAAATCAGTGTAATCGGGATAGAGAAATACGCGAGTGCAATGATAGAATCTGAGGCAACGTGAAGCCAGACTAACGGGGTATGCCAGAGATAGCAGTGACCGTGAGGAATAAATGACCCGGAACTAAAAAAAGTTTTCCACATTTCCTGCATAATTTTTCCTTTGAGTTGTGAGAAAATGGACTCTGACTGGTGTCAATTAATTTCAACCAGGGGTTTCTTTCACCTGCGGCTTAATCACCTATGCGTTCATATTCTCTGCTAGCTTCCGCAAAAATCAATCTGTATCTGGAAATCATAGGCGATCGCCCCGACGGATTTCACGAACTGGCGATGGTACTTCAAAGCATAGATTTAGCCGATCGAATTGACTTGCGCGCGATCGGTACGGACACGATTCGCGTGCGCTGCGATCACCCACAAGTCCCTCCTGATAAGAATAACCTGGCCTACCGGGCGGCGGATTTGTTGGCGAAGCAATTCCCCGATGCTTTGGCGAAATACGGCGGAGTCGAGATTGTTATTCACAAGCAGATTCCGGTGGCGGCGGGGCTCGCCGGTGGTTCTGCAAATGCGGCTGCGGTTTTAGTCGGGATGGATTTGCTGTGGCAATTGGGACTTACTCAGTCGGAGTTGCAAGAGTTGGGGGGAACTTTGGGTTCGGATGTGCCTTTTTGCATTGCTGGAGGTACGGCTTTGGCAACTGGTCGCGGAGATAAACTGTCGCCGCTGCCTGATTTGGGAGGCTTTTCTGTGGTGTTGGCCAAGTACCGTAACCTCAGTATTTCTACGGCATGGGCGTATCAAACTTATCGCCAGCAGTTCAGTAGTTCCTATTGTGCAGCGGAAGATTTGGAGTGCCGTCGGCAACGGCTGCATTCGGGCCCGATGGTGGGGGCGATCGCCCAAAAAGATCGATCGAAAATTGGTCAATTGCTGCACAACGATTTAGAAAAAGTTGCTTTACCTGTGTACCCGCAGGTGTTGCAGTTGCGGCAGGCTTTTGAGTCGGCGGGGGCTTTGGGAACGATGATGTCGGGTTCCGGGCCGACGGTGTTTGCGCTGGCGGAGTCTCCTGAGCAGGCTCAGCAAGTTGTGGAACGGGTTAAAAGTGCGATCGCTTCTCCTGATTTGGATTTTTGGGTAGCGCAGTTTAGCAATACTGGGATTCGGATTTTTTCGGAGGAAAATGATGTAAAAGCGCCGATTCCGAGGGTGTAACTCGAAGAGGGTGCGATCGCCATCGCCCGTTAAACCTGTCTAACAGGCGAGGGGGAAGATTAATCTAACTTTTCGCAGAGTCGATTGAGATCGAAGAACTGATAATATGTCATGCAACACCGATTTTAGTTTTGGTAAATTAACCAGAAATCTAAAATCTAAAATCTAAAATCTAAAATCGCCATGACTGATTTAACTAATCCAAATTCTACTTCTAAACCTCTGAGTTCGGCTGAAGAGGCAACCTCTGCATCTTCCACGCCGCCGACAATTTTGCGGTGCGTGATTGGTTCGCTGATCGCGGGCGGGTTTGCGGCGGCTTTGTACGCCCTAACTTTGTCGATCGTCCAAACTTTTGCAAATTCCCCCATTCATTCTGACAATGTGACTGCGATTAATATTGGCGCGGCTGTGCGAACTTTAGTCATGGGGATTGTGGCTTTGGGTGCGGGTGTTTTTGCTTTTGCATCTTTGGGTTTGATGCTGCTGGCTTTGCAACTTTTGATTCAAAAGTTGCTGAAAAAACCCACAGGTTGAAGTGTACAGGTTGAAACCATCGGGATACACAAATTCTCCTCCGCAAGGCAAAGACTGAATAGTAAGATCGAAGCAATGGAATTATTTACGATCGGCCACTCCAATCTGAGTATTGAAGCGTTTGTTTTTCTGCTGCAACAACACGGAATTACGGCGGTTGCGGACGTGCGATCGCATCCTTTTAGCCGCTATTTACCTCATTTTAATAAATCCGAAATTAAAGCTTCTCTGTCCAGTGTCGGCATTCAATATGTTTTTTTAGGCAAAGAGTTGGGCGCGAGACCAGAGGATTTAAGCTGTTACGATACTAGCGGTAAAGCTTTATACGATCGCATAGCAGCAACTCCTCTATTTTCCGAAGGAATTCAGCGGTTGATCCAAGGCGCAGCAAATTATAAAATCTGTTTAATGTGTGCGGAAAAAGACCCGATTACTTGTCATAGGACTATTTTAGTTTGCCAGAAACTCAGAGAATTTAATTTACAAATTAATCACATTCTTTCAGATGGCAATTTAGAAGCGCACCAGCATTTAGAAGAAAGACTTTTGAGCAAATTTAACAAAGGAAAAAAAAATAATGAGCCAATTCAGCTAAGCTTGTTTGAATTAGAGCCTCAAGTTAAACAGGAAATAGTTGATTTAGAAACAGCTTATTATCGTCACGGATTGGAAATCGCTTATGTCACAAAAGAAAGCAATTAATTTATTTACAATTGGTTTTACTCAAAAAAGCGCCGAGCAGTTTTTTGATACTTTGATGAAAGCGGGAGTCCGCAGGGTGATAGATACGCGGCTGAATAATGTATCGCAGTTGGCGGGTTTTGCTAAGCGGAAAGATTTAGAGTATTTTTTGCGAACCATTGGCAATATTGAGTACGTTCACATTCTGGATTTAGCGCCAACTCAAGATATTTTGGATGATTATAAAAAGAAAAAGGGAGATTGGGATGTTTATGAACAGAAGTTTTTGGAGTTGATGGGCGATCGACAAATTGAACACAAGGTTTCATCGGATATTTTAGACTGCGGGTGTCTGCTTTGTAGCGAACCAAAACCTCATAATTGTCACCGCCGCTTAGTTGCTGAATATCTCAGCGAGAAGTGGAAAAATGTCACAATTAATCATCTTTGATTTAGGGAAAATATTAGATAATGGTGGGATGAATCTAAAATCTAAAATCTAAAATCTAAAATCGAATGACTCGGATAATTTGTCTCGCTAATTCCTGGAAACGCGGCGACAGGTGCATCGCCGGAATTAATGAACTTCAAGGTAAGTGGGTGCGTCCTGTTTCCGACTTACCAGATGGCCAAATTCCTAAAGAAATGCGGCAGATAAATAGACTTGAACCCGCGTTGTTAGATGTTCTAGAAATTCCTCTGGCCAAGACGGGGCCTGACTTTGGCTTTGAGTGTGAAAATCTTTCTGTTTTACCGGGAAAATGGCGGCAAGTAGGGAAAGTTCCGCCAGCATATTTGCTGAAATATTGCCAGAGTCAAGAATATATTTTGCACAACGATTTGCGATATGTTACGGTGGAATATATGCAGTCTTTGCCAATGTGCGATCGCCTAACTTTGCAATTAGTCAAAGCAGTAAGATTTACGGTAAAAAAGCTAAGTCAAAGATTTGAAGGTGGTAATAAATGGGAAGGATCTATTGTCACGCAGCATGGTCAAAGATTGACTGCAACAATTACCGATCCGGTGTTTATTAGAAAGTTAGAATTGGGGTATCTACCGCAAAAAGCTTGTTTGGTAACAGTGAGTTTGAGTATGCCTTGGCGGCCCGATGATTGGGATGGAGATGACCCTTGTTGGAAGTTGATTGCGGGTGTGGTAGAGTTGCCGGAAGATGTTGTTTATGATGAAATTTAGTTTTGATCAAAATGGGCGATCGATTATTTATTTCTTTTTACTTACCGCAACAACTCTGTTCGTGCTATAATTCTGCGGGACTATAGCAGAAAGGGGTGCTTTTTGATGAAAGCAGAATTTTATTTTGACTGTCACAAATATATTTGCAGTTTAGTTCAAGTTGATTTTGTCAAAGAATTAAAAATAAAAAATCATCAAGGTTTTGTTTTGGCTGTTAAGCAAGGAGAAAAGATTGGACTTTTGGGAAAAAGTCGCCATAATGCTAAACAAGTTGATGTATCTAAGCCACATTTTTATAATGTAATTAAAGCGGCTATGAGCGCTTTGGAATTAGAAACTAAAAATGAGCTTATATTAGAGAGAAATCGAACTCTTGCTGATGCAGAAGAAATGATTCAGCAGCAAAACCGAGAAATTCGCGTTCTCAATGAACAGATTAGAATGCTTGGAACTAAGGTTGAGCAATTGTCAAGGGAAAAGCAGCAGTTATCCATGCAGCTAGTAGACAAGGAAATCAGAGAAACTGAAATGAGTCAAGAAATTTATAACTTTCCTGCTACGGATGAGGGAATTGAGCATGGGATGGGAGAAGCTGAAATTCCTGACAAAATCGAAGAATTGTCTGTTCAAGCTTCTGGGTTAGCCGTGCAGTTAATCGCAAATCAACAGAAGTTGGAGGAGATTGAGGAAGAGGAAGAAATTTGCGGGAGCGAGGTTGAAATTGTTGATTTAGAAATTATAGAAGAAGTAGAAGAAGTAGAAGAAAGTCTCAAAAAAGGAGAAGTTCAAGGAGGCGAAAGTGAAATTAAGCGACTGCCTAAAAGACCTTCCAACAAAAGGATGAGAAAGAAATCTTAATGCTTTAGTTAGAAAATCGCTTTTAATCAATAAGAGCGATCGCCCTTACATACTTTTTGCAACACAAAAACCTATTCCCTGAATAATTGAGCAAAGCGCTTTAACACCTTCAGGACAGTGTACAACCCATCCTCGCTCCGCAGCGTGAATGAATACGACTCAGCATACTTAGGTGTTCCTTGATTTGTCACTTTCAGGAAAATAAAATCAATGCCATTTGTGACAAATCCCAAAGCAGGTTTGTCAGGATGAGGATTTCCCAGCATATATGCTAAAGCTTGCGGAATTCCTGCTTCTAGCGAGTATTGTGACTTCTTTGCCTCAATTACCAATACCCAAAAATCCGGGGTAAAAACCAGTAAATCGAGGCGTCCTCTGACAATCGTGCCCTCATCTTCAGATTCAATTATCACCTCTTTTTCCGCACTCAAGTAAAAAGGAGCGCGATAAAAACCTGCTAGTCTTAATAGCGGAGCAAGCACAACCAATTTGACTACAGGTTCTAAGATTTCATACTCGGATAAGTGAATGTAGTCACCCTTGACTTCATCTAGAGTTTGCTTTTCCAAGTCTGTCAGTTCTGGTAAATCGTCCTGCCACTCTCGAAAAAACTGAGCATCGTCAGTGCGCTGCAATCCAAACTTTTCTATTAAGTCGCGCCGCTTGACATTTTGGGCTTGAATTATCTCCACCATAATTTTATGTCCTTGCTTTTTATTTAATTATATCCATTTGCACTTTCATCTTGCGATTTTTCTCTTGTGGTTGTGCGAGCCAACAATGTAAAATACTATTATCCTAGCATTTGCCCACCAAATTTTTCTCAGCCATTAAGTATTCCGGTATCCAGAATCTATATACCGACATGAGGATAGCTACAGGCAGAAAAATATCAACATCCTCTCCCATTTCTTCTGTGGGTAACAAGCCAAATAATTCGTCAAATTCCTTTACATCTGCTAAGATATTATCAAAGTCCTCTAAAAGTTCGTCCGGGTAGATACAGTGGATTCCCTTCTCATCTTCATAATAAGATTCTTCTTCAGGCAAGAATTGTGAAGGTTTGAGTTCTGCCATCAGATAATCTAGCTTGTGAAACTCTGCTTCCAAAACGATCGCGGCTACATCTTCCCCGGCTTGCTGTAAGAGAATCCGATCGCCCTTTAACATCACTCGTTTAATTGTGCCGATCGCATTTTCGCAAAATTCGTCAGCAGTTAAGCGAAAAAATCCCTCGCCACCGGTCGCCAGTTTTCCCCCCGCAGCCTCGCCCACAACGGAATTTTGACAAGAATCCAGGGCGATCGGTAAAATTACAGGTACGATGGCTACGCCCCGGCTTGCGCCTACGAACTATTGTCAGCAGCATTAAATCCTTCAGTAATTAGTCGTTTGCCAACAGTCACATAATTGTTGACAATATTGCACAATAGATAAAATTGTAAATATATAGCACCTACGTTTTTTTTTACCGCTTATGAATAGCAGATTCCTCGATCGCCTCCACCACCCCTCACGCCCCGTCATCGTCTTCGACGGCGCAATGGGAACCAACCTGCAAGTCCAAAACCTCACCGCAGAAGACTTTGGCGGCAAAGAATACGAAGGTTGCAACGAATATCTCGTCCACACCAAACCCGAAGCCGTCGCCAACGTGCACCGGGGATTCCTCGAAGCAGGGGCCGATGTCATCGAAACAGACACCTTTGGCGGGGCTTCCATCGTACTCGCCGAGTACGATTTGGCAGACAAAGCATATTATCTCAACAAAACTGCCGCCGAACTCGCCAAGGGTATCGCCGCCGAATTTTCCACCCCAGAAAAACCGAGATTTGTCGCAGGATCGATCGGGCCAGGCACTAAATTGCCAACATTAGGACACATTGATTTTGACACACTCACCGCCGCTTTTACCGAACAAGCCGAAGGACTTTATGACGGCGGCGTTGACTTATTTATTGTCGAAACTTGTCAAGATGTGCTGCAAATTAAATCAGCATTAAATGCCATTGAAGAAGTATTTAAGAAAAAAGGTGCGCGAATTCCGTTAATGGTATCAGTCACAATGGAAGCCACCGGCACAATGTTAGTCGGTTCCGACATCAGCGCCGCCCTAGCCATTTTGCAGCCGTACCCCATAGATATCTTAGGATTAAATTGTGCCACCGGGCCCGATCGCATGGCCGAACACGTCAAATACCTTTCCGAACATTCGCCCTTCGTCGTTTCCTGCGTTCCCAACGCCGGTTTACCCGAAAACATCGGCGGCCACGCCCACTACAAACTCACGCCCATAGAATTAAAAATGGCCTTGATGCGCTTTGTCGAAGACTTAGGCGTGCAAGTCATCGGCGGCTGCTGCGGAACCCGCTACGATCACATCCGCCAACTATCAGAAATTGGCAAAACTCTAACACCCAAAATCCGCGAAATTACTTGGGAACCATCGGCCGCCTCAATTTATAGCGCCCAACCCTACGAACAAGAAAATTCCTTCTTAATTGTCGGCGAAAGACTCAACGCCAGCGGTTCCAAAAAATGCCGCGATTTACTAAACGCCGAAGACTGGGACGGTTTAGTAGCAATGGCCAGGGAACAAGTGCGAGAAGGCGCGCACATTCTCGATGTCAACGTTGATTATGTCGGCCGCGACGGCGTGCGAGACATGAAAGAATTAGTTTCCCGCGTTGTGACTAATGCAACTCTCCCTTTAATGCTGGATTCCACAGAATGGGAAAAGATGGAAGCAGGCTTAAAAGTTGCGGGCGGCAAATGCTTGCTGAATTCCACTAACTACGAAGACGGAGAACCGCGTTTTTATCAAGTTTTAGAGTTGGCGAAAAAATACGGCGCGGGCATAGTTATTGGTACAATTGACGAAGACGGAATGGCGAGAACCGCAGACAAAAAATTTGCGATCGCCCAACGCGCCTATAACGCCGCCGTCGCCTACGGAATTCCCGCCGAGGAAATCTTTTTTGACACCCTAGCATTGCCCATTTCTACCGGGATTGAAGAAGACAGAAAAAACGGCAAAGCTACCATCGAATCCATTCGCCGCATTCGCCAAGAATTACCAGGCTGTCACGTAATTTTAGGAGTTTCTAACATCTCCTTCGGCTTGAATCCGGCGGCGCGGCAAGTCTTGAATTCCATGTTTTTGCACGAAGCAATGCAAGCGGGGATGGACTCGGCAATTGTCAGCGCCAATAAGATTTTGCCCCTCGCCAAAATCGACCCCAAACACCAAGAAATCTGCCGTAAACTCATTTACGACGAACGGGAGTTTGACGGCGAAATTTGCGTTTACGACCCCTTGGGCGAACTGACAACGGTGTTTGCGGGCAAAACTACCAAGCGCGATCGGACAGAAGACGCAAGCCTCCCGGTAGAAGAACGCCTAAAGCAGCACATCATCGACGGCGAACGCATTGGGCTCGACATCCAACTCGCCAAAGCCTTAGAAACCTATCCGCCTCTCCACATTATCAATACTTTCCTATTAGACGGGATGAAAGTAGTCGGAGAATTGTTCGGTTCGGGACAAATGCAACTGCCATTTGTATTGCAGTCAGCAGAAACCATGAAAGCGGCAGTTGCATATTTAGAACCGCACATGGAAAAGTCCGAATCCGGGGACAACGCCAAAGGAACATTTATCATCGCTACTGTCAAAGGCGACGTTCACGATATCGGCAAAAACTTAGTTGATATTATTTTATCAAACAATGGCTACCGAGTGATTAACTTGGGTATTAAACAGTCGGTTGACAATATCATCGAAGCCTACGAAAAGCACAAAGCCGACTGTATAGCGATGAGTGGCTTGTTGGTCAAATCCACCGCGTTCATGAAAGAGAATCTGGAAGTATTCAACCAGAAAGGAATCACCGTCCCCGTAATTTTGGGCGGCGCGGCTTTGACTCCCAAGTTTGTACATGAAGACTGCCAAAATACTTATAAAGGTAAAGTCGTTTACGGCAAAGATGCGTTTTCTGACTTACACTTTATGGACAAACTTATGCCAGCAAAATCTGCTGGTAAATGGGAAGATTTGCAAGGGTTTTTAGATGAAATTGAGGATGAGAATGGGGCGGTTAAAGAAGCTAAAGCGGCGCCAGAAAATACTGTAGAAGAGGCCAATAAAGCAGACACTCCTGTGGTGATTGATACCAGGCGATCCGAAGCAGTGGCCGCAGATATCGATCGCCCGAATCCTCCTTTCTGGGGAACGAAACTGTTGCAGGGAGAAGACATCCCCTTTGAGGAGATTTTCTGGCACTTAGATTTGCAAGCCTTAGTTGCCGGTCAGTGGCAGTTCCGCAAGCCCAAAGACCAATCGCGGGAAGAATACGATGCTTTCTTAGCTGAGAAAGTTTATCCGATTTTGGAGGAATGGAAACACAAAATTATCGCAGAAAAATTACTGCAGCCGCAAGCAATTTACGGCTATTTTCCCTGTCAAGCTGAAGGCAATTCTTTGCATTTGTACGACCCAGAAATTATGAATGGCGGGCAAGATGTATCGACACCCGCTGCAACATTCACATTTCCCCGCCAAAAATCGGCGCGCCGGCTGTGCATTGCCGACTTCTTTGCGCCCAAAGAATCGGGTAAAATCGATGTATTTCCGATGCAAGTAGCGACAGTGGGAGAAATTGCTACAGAGTACGCGCAAAAGCTATTTGCTAATAATCAATATACCGACTATCTCTACTTTCATGGATTAGCGGTACAGACAGCGGAAGCAATCGCAGAGTGGACTCACGCGCGAATTCGGCGGGAATTGGGCTTTGGTAGCGAAGAACCGGACAACATTCGCGATATGCTAGCCCAAAGATATCGCGGTTCGCGGTACAGTTTTGGCTATCCCGCTTGTCCGAATATGGCGGATCAGTATAAGCAACTGGAATTGTTAAAGTGCGATCGTATCAACCTGTACATGGATGAAAGCGAGCAACTTTATCCCGAACAATCAACAACCGCAATTATCACGTATCACCCAGCAGCCAAATACTTCAGCGCTTAATTTATAGGGTAGGCTATAAGCACCTTTCTCTTGCTTTGATCGTTCATTATCCTCGTTACCAGGCAGAGCCTGGTAACGCAGATCCGGAGGCTCTGCCTCCATTTAAAAACCGGGAGGCAGAGCCTCAAAAAATGCGTTTTCAGGTATAACTTGCCAACAATAAAAAAATAGTTTACGAATTAAAGCAACAAAAAAGCACCTTAACAAAAGTGCTTTCAAGAATATGAAATTTCCGTATCTGACGAAACTTTTATGAGTAATTCCGGGGAGTGCGGGCGCCGGCAGATGCTCCTACCATCGAAGCAACTAAACCCAATAACGAGCCGAACAAAAACGACCAACCAGCTTTCGCGGCATTACCAGCAATATTGCGAGCATCCTGAGCAGATACGTTAGGTGCTCGGTTCGGCAAATCGACCCCGCCCTGCTGCGCTTGATTAATTGCTTCTCCCGCATTCGCAGCTATGACGCCAAAAGTACCGGCCACGCCATTTGCTAACAGCCAAGAGCCAATTGTTAAGGTCGTTGCCCACAAAATTGCTCCGTTCAAAAGCGCTGTGTTGCGATTCATTGGGCCGCAAGCGCGAGCAGTTACCCAACCGCCAACGGCCAAGCTAATTAACAAACTGATAATTGACCAAATGCCGACGCCGGTACCCACGTCTCCTGAAATACTGCGCGGAGCTCCTGAATTAGCAATGTTGCTCAAGCCGATCGCAGCACCCAATGCACTTAACACCAGTTGTGTGCCGATCGCAATTACCAAACCTGAAAAAATCGGGCCCCAACGTACTCGATCGTGGTATTCCATCACTGAATTTACGACCACGGGTTCGGTACCAACGTTATCTACAGGTCTATTTACGTATGACATAGGTTTTTCTTTCCTCTTAGAGTTGCTTTAATTTTTAACAATCTTTCACCTAAGCACTGATTGTGGCTGAGATTGATAAAAACTATATCTGCCTGGGGAAATAACCAGTATCTATGTCTGAAGAAAGAAACGAAAAAGTCATCAGCCCGCGCGCCAGTCGCTATTAGCTAATGACTGATGACTGATGACTGATGACTAATAACTATTTTATCCCGTTAGAAAAGTTCCCGCACGTATACAGGAAATGCGGACGTATAAAGGAAAGACAGCTTAACGCAATCTTACAGCCGTTCCAACGGCAGTAATCAGCAGCAAAGCCCCGCTGGAGTCTACATTAATCGTGCCGGTGTCCACTTCCACCCCGATTACGGCATTGGCGCCGAGGCGTTGGGCCCGTTTTTCCAGTTCCGCGAGGGCATCTCGCTGTCCTTTGAGAAACACTTCCTCGTAACTGCCGGTGCGCCCGCCGATGATGTCGCGAATGCCCGCGAAGAAGTCTCGCAGGGCATTGGTGCCGTAGACAACCTCAGCAGTTACAATTCCCAGGTAAGATTGAATTTCTGCTCCTTGGATGATATCAGTTGTTGTTACAATCATCAGTTGGCCTCAATCGCGAAAATTTTGAGTGGGTCTTGTTCTGTAGATTTACTACATCTCGCCGCTCAAACATTCCTGGTAAACCCTAAGCTGTCAGCTTAACAAGGTGACAGCCCCTCGCTCTTTTATTCCACACACTCTTTGAAACAAATGGCCGTGTACAAACAAAGTCTCTTGGTATTCAGTACGTTGCTAGTAGCAGGATTCGCTGTCGCAGCGCCGCAGATAGCGCTCTCAGCAGAAACATCCGTTCAAGTCAACCCTCAAAATGATTCAAATTTAGATGCTCTGCTGCGACAAGGGCGCGAGTTGGTAGATTTAGGAGACTACAGTAAGGCGATCGCCATTTATCAGGAAGCGGCGCGTTTAGATACGGAAAACCCCCGCATTTTTTCGGGTATTGGCTATTTAGAAGCGCGTCAGGGCAACTATCAAGCCTCAGTAGAATTTTACCAACAAGCGATCGGTCTCGAACCGAATAATGCTGACTTTCAATACGCATTAGGATATGCTATGGCGAATTTACAAAACTATCCCGCAGCAGCCACAGCTTATCGCCGCGCCGCTGTGCTCGATCGCAAAAATGTCAATGCCCGGATCGGTCTCGGAGTGGTACTCTTTCAGCAAAAAGATTACAGCGGTTCTTTTAAAGCATACCAAGAGGCGATCGCCCTCGATCCGAAAAATTGGCAAGCTTATTCTTCAATGGGTTTAGTATTGATCCAGCAGGGAAATTTTGCCAGTGCTGTCACCGTGCTCCAACAAGCAGCCGAACTCGCTCCCAAACAAGCCGGTGTCCAGTTAAAATTAGGCACTGCTTTGCTGCGTGCCGGCTATACTTCCGAAGGGCTAGCAGCTTTTGAAGAAGCTGCCAAATTGGAGCCCCGGAATCCAGAAGTGCAGCTAGAAATTGGCGAACTTCTCCAGGCTCAAAACGACTTCGACGGAGCGCTGATAGCTTATCAGCGGGCTATTGCGGTGCGACCTAATTTAGTGGAAGCACACGCAGGAATCGGGGAAATTCAACTGGAAAAACAAGATTTTTTAGGAGCGATTGCTACTTTTAAGCGAGTGATAAGGCTCGCTCCAGACCGGGCAGAAGCTTATTACAATATGGGTAAGGCACTCAAAGCGCGCGATCGCAAATCCGAAGCAATTGAAGCTTTTCAACAAGCCCTCGACACTTACCGCCAGCAAGGCAACAATGATGGTGCAAAAAAAGCTGAGGCGGCCTTGCGGGAACTAAAGTAATATTTCTCAATGTACTAATTGGTAATTGGCTAGCAGTTTTGAGTGTGGAGTAAGTAATCATCCTAGGGCTAAACTCCTTCCACTCGCCGTGTTGCAAGAAAAAAAGCCATCTCAAAACTGTTTCTATTCCCTATTTCCTAGGCCCCCTTTCCTGTTCCTTCTTCCTTGTTACTTGTTTGCTTAAGTTTTTAATTGAATGCAGATAAATGTGGCGAATTATAGTATAATAGTGGCGCGATTGGAGAAGGGCGTTCGCTCTCTAAGTTTAAGAAGAAATAAGGCGATCGCACAACAGCATTTTGTCAAAGCTCCATCTTTTGTAAGATGCTAAAACGGCTTACTGACAATTAATCTATTTCTCTTGATAGAGACTGCCAAGTTGTTAACATTTGTAAAATGAGCAAAATATCCTATCCCCAGAGCTTCATCTATGCAAACGTATGACGTGATTATCATAGGAGCCGGTCACAATGGACTGGTCTGCGCCTCTTATCTCCTCAAAGCGGGATATACCGTCCTGTTGTTAGAAAAACGTTCGGTTCCCGGAGGCGCGGCCACTACCGAAGCTGCGATTCCCGAATTACCGGATTTTAAATTCAATTTGTGCGCGATCGACCACGAATTTATCCATTTAGGGCCAGTTGTAGAAGAATTAGAGCTGGAAAAATACGGTTTAGAATATCTTTTCTGCGATCCAGTGGCCTTTTGTCCGCATCCCGATGGCAAATATTTCTTAGCGCACAAATCCGTAGAAAAAACTTGTGCTGAAATTGCCCGCTACAACGAGCGCGATGCTAAAAAATATGCCGAATATACAGACTTTTGGCAGCGGGCTTTAGGGGCAATGGTTCCGATGTTTAATGCGCCACCAAAATCCATCATAGATATTCTGGGCAACTACGATATTTCAAAGATCAAAGATTTATTGTCAGTCATTGGTTCCCCCGACAAAACGCTGGACTTTATTCGCACGATGCTCACCAGCGCGGAAGACCTTCTCAACGAGTGGTTTGACGAGGAATTTATCAAAGCACCCCTAGCAAGATTAGCCGCAGAACTCGGCGCGCCTCCTTCGCAAAAAACCCTGGCGGTAGGGGCAATTATGCTAGCAATGAGGCACAATCCCGGCATGGCAAGACCGCGCGGAGGGACGGGTGCATTAGTGCAAGCGCTGCTCAATTTAGTGAAAAGCTATTCAGGTGTGGTACTTACCGACCAGCACGTCGAAAAAATATTAGTTGATGACGGTCGCGCTGTGGGAGTTCGAGTGGCCGGCGGCACGGAATACCGCGCTACAAAAGGTGTCATTTCTAATATTGATGCTAAGCGCTTGTTTCTGCACTTAATGGATTCGAGCGATGTTGACAGTGCTGACCCGGATTTGCGGGAAAGATTGGAGCGCAAAATTGTTAACAACAACGAGACTATTCTCAAAATAGACTTAGCTCTCAATGAAATGCCCAAGTTCGATCGCTGGAACCATCGAGACGAGTATTTAATGGGTTCGGTTTTAATTGCCGACTCCGTGAGACACGTTGAAATTTCTCACAGCGAGCCTTCAATCGGCAGAATCCCTGACTCCGATCCGTCGATGTATGTGGTGTTTCCGACGGTACGAGACCCGTCAATGGCTCCTCCCGGACACCATACAGCTTGGATTGAATTTTTTGCTCCTTACATGATCGAAAATGCTGAAGGAACCGGCCAGCACGGTACGGGTTGGACGGATGAGCTGAAAAACAAAGTTGCCGATCGCTGCATCGATAAATTAGCAGAATACGCGCCAAATATCAAGAATTCAATTATCGGCCGTCGCGTGGAAAGTCCGGCCGAATTGGGAGAGCGTTTGGGGGCTTTGAAGGGGAATTATTACCACGTTGACATGACGTTGGATCAGATGATATTTTTCCGTCCTTTACCGGAGTTGGCGAATTACAAAACGCCGATCGACGGTTTGTTTCTCACGGGGGCGGGAACCCATCCGGGCGGCTCGATTTCGGGTATGCCGGGACGCAATACCGCTCGCGTCTTCATGCACTCGCAGCAGCCTTTCGCGCAGACTTTCGCAGATGCGGCTAATACTCTGAAAGCGAAGGGTAAGTCGATATTTCGGAGTAATGAGAAGTAAGATTTTTAGCAACCGCAGATGAGGGCCGTTCGACGCAAACAAACGCAGATAAATTACATCTGCGTTTGTTTGTTTGTATTGATTTATCAGTGTGCCAGTATTTCTTTTGCTTGATGCCGCATCAAAGGAAATCGCTGGGCGAGCGCACTCAATATTTTATCTAAATCAGGAACATCTTTGGCAATATTTGGCGTTGGCTCCCGTTCCGTCAAATCTGTTAAAATAGTCAAAATGTGCTGAGCAAAATCTTCATCAGCCTTATCCAACAAATCCACTAGCTTCGCGATATCTTCTTTCGCACCCAACCAATATCTCGCTCCCAGCAATTCAGCTTTTACTGATAAAGGAAGTTCCGAGTTTAGATAGTTTTCAAGTTTTGGCAATAGCTGCGGCGTACCTAAAAGCCCAATCGAGTTAGCAGCATAGCATCGAACTGCTTCATCTTCATTAGTATCAAGCAGTGAAAGCTCCAGAGTTTCTATAGCTGATGCTTCTCCTAAATACCCGAGAGTTTCTGCTGCTGATGCGCGAACTAGCGCTGAAGGGTCATTTCTGAGAATATATTCTATAGGTACAACCGCTGGAGTATAATCAAGTTCTCCAAGGGCCTCCACGGCTTCAGACCTAACCAGTTCTTCTTCATCGTCCAGCAAAGTGATTAACGCAGGCCCAACCGTTTCTACTTCCTCACTTCCCAGATAACCCAAGGCCGCTGCTGCATCAGCTCGAACCGATGAATTGGGTGACTTTATTAATTGTACTATTTTCGGCACAGCTTCATAAGCTTCTGCATCAACAAGCTTAAGAAGTGCTTTTGTTTGAAGGGAGTAGTTATCCGAATCGCAATCATCTAGCAGTGTTTTAGTTATGATATTATTCATCATTTTTATTCCTTCCTGTCCATTTATTTTCTGGCGGTTTTAGTGAACTAAAATCTTTGCTTCTTCTTTTTCTTTTGTTTACCGCTGTGACGGCTGTGTCGGGTTTTAGAAGCTTTCTGAGTCCTTCTAATTTTCCTCCTCTCTTTTTGATTCTGCTCTTCTATAGCTTGATATTCGAGAATTTTCAGTGCTGTAGCCATATCTGGAGCTAAACCTCCTTGGATCAGTTGGTTAGCTTTTTCTACGATGCCTGTATCCCCTATGTTGCCTTCTGATGTCATAACCTATCTTTATTTTGTTTAATCATAAATAAATATATTACTTTTGCAATGCTGGTGAACTGACTGTAGGGCATGGTTGTTTGGGAGAATTTCTCGCTCCGGGATCGCCTGCGGATTGCCGGGATCTCGCCCTCGATCCCTAATATTATTGCAAATTCATACTTTATGTGGATGAAAAGACCGGCCCCAAGTTGAGAGACTGAAAGATGGCGTTACCCTTTTTTTAGCGATGGCAAACCGAGTTTTGATTGTCGGTGGGCGGGGACGAATTGGCAGCAGCGTTGCCCAAGACCTTGTTACCCATACCGACGCGGAAATTACTGTTACCGGACGCAACTCTGAAGCCTCTATTGGGCCAGGATTGCCCCCCGATCGGGTGCAGTACCAAACTTTTGATTTAGCGGACAGTGCAGCCCTGCGAAAAGCAGTTTCAGAATCTAATCTTGTCGTTCACTGTGCGGGGCCTTTTCACTACCGAGACGCCAGTGTATTGAAAACTTGCATAGAAGCAGGTGTTAATTATACTGATGTCAGCGACAGCCGCAGTTTTACTCGCAGAGCTTTAGAATTGCGCGAAGCCGCTAAAAATGCTGGAATTACTGCTATTATTAACACGGGCATTTTCCCCGGTGTGTCTAACAGCATGGTGCGTCGAGATGTGGAACAATTAGATGAAGCCGAACACATCCATTTGAGTTATGTTGTCGGAGGTTCCGGTGGCGCTGGCGTTACCGTCATGAGAACCACTTTTTTAGGTTTGCAAACTCCTTTTGAGGTTTGGGCCGATCGCAAGTGGCAGCAAGTAAAACCCTACAGCGATCGCGAAACAATTGAATTTCCCGCGCCCTACGGCAACACAGGCGTTTACTGGTTCGATATGCCGGAAGCAATCACTTTGCCCGAAACTTTCCCCGTCAAATCAGTTGTGACTAAATTCGGTACGTCTCCCGACCTTTACAATCACCTTACCTGGTTTGTTGCTAAGTATTGGCCGGCTAGCTGGCTCAAAAATAACTCTGTGATTGAATTTCTCTCCTACGTCAGTTATGGGATGACCAGTGTTACTAATAGTTTTAGTGGGGTTGGTGTGGCAGTGCGATCGCAAGTGACAGGTCTCAAAAACGGTCAACCCGCTAAAGTTTGCTCGACAGCGATACACCCTAGTGCAGCAGTCGCTACGGGCATCGGTACTGGCAGCATAGCTCAATTAATGTTAGAAGGAAAACTGGAAAAACCGGGCGTTTGGTCGGTAGAGCAAGGTCTTTCTACCGAACTATTTGAACAAGCGATGCAGAGTCGCCACCTCGATATAAATCAAGAATGGTTGTAACTTTTGGCTTTAAATCCGTTGGGATGTTTCTCCTGTTGCGAATAACTGAAATGGGGTAGCAATCTCAATCAGCCTTTCATAAACAGGCTTTGGGGTCTGTTGTCCAAGAAATTTTATTTGTTGTGGAACGGGCACTCCTAGCCTGTTACTGAGCATGGTACGTGATGTGAGCAATTTTCTATTTAGAAGCGGAGAGAACTAATCTATCTTTTGGTAGAAGTAAAGTTAACGAGCAGGCGTTTAATATATTTCACAACACGGTAAATCTCCCTTTTCGCTGTATCTGGGTGCAGCACTTGCAACAAAAGTTGCCCCGATCGCTAAATTTTGAAATGTGCGATCGCAGTGAAGGGGTGACAAACACCATAATTTTTGCGAAAAAATACGAGGAGAAGTTGATATGAAGCGGGTTTTAAAAGCTCTAGGACAAACATTGAGCCAAAGCATTTTGCTGGTCTGTACCCTGGCGTTCATTGGTTTGCTAAGTCTAGCGATAGTACCCAGTCAGGCTGCTTACGCAGGTCAAGACAGAACTCAGGCGCAGCCAGAAGCTAAAATTACTGACCCCGCAGAAAGTTTCGAGGATCTCAATCCCCAAGCAGCTTACGAAGAAATAGTCAAAACCTCTCAAAATCCTGCAAAGGTCGAGAAAGCTTACGACGAAAGCTTAAAGGAATACAAGGGAGAACACCCGCAAGAAGGCATAGTTCAAAAAGCTGAAGATTTGATCGAAAAGGTCACGGGCAACTAATAAATCAAGAGATTTAGATATAACTCAAGTTGCTGGTAAATACACAGCTTCAGTGAGTACACAATAAAGCCGATCTCAGAACTCAATTGAACATAATGATTTAGGGTGCGCCGAGGCGCACCCGATCGCTTGAGAGTAGTGTGTAAAACTCGTTTTTGAGTCGAGAAGTATGTTTTCATTTCCCTCATTTTTAAGCTAGCAGCTTCATCCTTAAGGCAGATGAATATATATGAATTTAAAAGCTAAATTTAATAATAGTTACATTTAGATAAAAGGAAAAAAATATCATGAGCGATGACAAAAAAACGGTACATGAACCTGATGCTAACCTAGACCCGATTTCCGGGGAAAAGGGAGCTCATCCAGTCGCAACGGGTATTGGTGCGGCGAGTGCGGGTGCTGCGGGTGCTGCGATCGGCGGTGCCATCGGCGGGCCTGTAGGAGCTGTTGTGGGCGCTGTTGTGGGTTCGTTTAGCGGCGGTTTGGTGGGCAAAGGTGTGGGCGAGGCGATCGACCCCACGGTAGAAGATGCTTACTGGCAAAGCAACTACAGTTCCCGTCCTTACGTGGACACTAGCGCGACTTACGAAGATTATCAGCCTGCTTACCGCACTGGTTATGAGGGATACACTCGCTATGGCGCTACTGGTAAGAAATACCACGAGATAGAACCGGATTTGCAGCGCGACTACGAAACAAATCGCGGTAAGTCTAATGTGACTTGGGAAAAAGCTAAGCACGCCACGCGCGACGCTTGGGATCGGGTGGAACGGGCTGTTCCTGGTGACATTGACAAAGACGGCCGCTAAGGGCTTACGCCAAGTATTTCTCAGTCTTGGAGACACACAAACTCAAGCATTCCGGTGATTTTTAGCCGGGTACCGGAATGGAGAGAAGTGTTTGATAAAAAAACCCGGCTGCTGCGTCTGAGACTGTTGTTGATAGGTTGCACAGTTTTCAACGCAAGTTTAGCGAAGTTGTTGGGGATTTTGAGCCCCTCTCTACATGGGAGAGGGGTATTTTTAGGTTAAGTGGAAATCACATTTTTGAGCACGATTTTTCTTTGACAGGGCTGTTTGCTGTGAGAGCACGAAGGGAGATGTATAGGCAAAGCTTTGGGGGACGATCGCACTCCTAATAAACGCTTTTTACAAAATCGGGATGCTTCCGTTTGAGATTAACATTTTTTTTTGACTATTAGCCTTAAAATTAAACTAATTCAGGACTGAGGCATCGATCGCATATTTCTGTCATTGTTCGCGATGCGCTTTCTTCAATCGCAGCCGGATCGTAAAGCGTCGGTGGCTTCAAGTCCGATAATTGTTAATCTAAATCCTCTCATTCAAAATTGGTATTACTTGTGGATGAAATGTTGGAAAGAGCTTGGACACTCAAGCAAAATTTAATTGACTTTGTGCTGGATGCTGAGGGAGAGTTGGCGGTAGCTTTGGAAGCTTATGCTGCTGCTCGATCGACCGGCGAGCGCTACGATATTGCTCAGCAAAATCAAGTGATTGACAGTTTTACCATCGAAGGTAAAGTCGGAGAGAAAACGCCGACCGACCTATTTGTCGAAAGTCAGCCAGATTTAACCGAGAGCGATCGTAGCTTGCTGGAAAGTTGGCGGCACAGAAGCTTCACAGGCTTATTTGAAATCACTCAACTTTTCCCCGACAGGTTTGAACTGATGAACTGGCTGACGGCAAAGCACTACGTTGTCAAGCCCAACAGTCCTAATTTTCTTGCAGAAATGTCTCGCTTTAAGTTAGGAGAAATCTTGCGGGCTCGGATTTCTCCCCTCACCGATGACTGGTGGATACTTTCGAGCTCTCCCATCCTGATGGGGAAATTGGGCAAGCCGAAGTTGGCGGTGGCGATCGGCAATTTCAAGCAAAATCACAAAAGTAACCTGTACAGCGATGCCCCGGAATTGTTAGAGCAAGCTTGGCAGTCGGTAGAAAAGTACCATGAAGATTTTACCGAATTTTTTGGTAGTGATGAATTGACGCTATCGGGATATCACCTGAATAAACAGTTGGCTGAATTTCAGGAATTTATCACTAAAAAACGCCTAGCTGATATGGGCGTTGATGGAAGTAAATCTCTGGCGGATATCGTTGAAGATGCCGGAGTCGATCGAGAAGAAGTCAAAGCAGCAGCCATCGCGGCGGCTGGTGCCGATGCTAAAGCAGTTGAGGTAATGCTCGACAGCAATGCTAGTGCAAAAATGGTAATGCCGAAAGTCGAATTGCCCGATCGCTTCAAGAAAGCCGAACAGGTGAGTGCACTTTCTCATCCTCGCTGGGGACAAACCTTTTTGTCTACTTACGCTCAATTTACTGCACTGCTAGCAGCCGAAGACTTTTCAACCGTTCCCGGTTACGAGAAGCTGGTGCGTAACTATCTAGAAGATCCTGCAATTAATGTCTGGATTTGGCAACGGTTAGCTAAAGTTAATCCAGCGAAATTAGAACAAATTTTGCAAACTGTATTGGAACGTACAGACTTTCAGCTCGATCGCGATTTAGATGCCTTGCTGCAAGAGTTTAAAAAACCCTTAGAACCCGAACTCCCGGAAATTGCCAGCGTTCCCCTGCACCTGCACAACTTATTTCAGGAAGCTTTAGGCGAAGTTAATAAGTCAAAATCCAAGCCACAGGAGAAAAAGAAAAGCTCTAAGGGCTTTAAATCCTGATTTTAGGAACAGGCCGAAAAGCCTGTTCCTAATCTGCCTACTGGCATCACAATCTCTGCACTTCACCGTAAAATTACTTACTCTATCCCATCTAAAATTTTAACTCTAAAATCGATTCACCGAAGTTGAAAAACCCGGAATATTAGTGCGAGCGTCCCGCTCGCGAGTTGCAGTGCGAGCGTCCCCGCTCGCGCTGCAACTCGAAAAATTATGATTCCGATGAAGCGCGGAAACGATATCAGTCGTGTTTAATTCACACTTTAAAAATCACAACTATTTTCAGTAATATAACTGAACTCAATATTTTTTTGTTCGCTCAAACTTGGTGGAATTATCCATCTGTGTCAGCGCCGAGGGATTGGCATCGAAATTAAAACTCTACCGCTCAACTTCAAGATTTATTTCTTTTGACACTTGACTCAAACAAGGTGTTATGATGGGAAATATAAAAAAATAGTCTTCATAAGTTTGAGCGCTGACTACAATGATGCAAAATCTATTGAAACACGTGCGGGAATTGCAGGGACATATTGAGCAACTACCTGTAGATAAACAGGCGATGTTAACAAGCACTGTCGAGCATTTGTCCGCATCTTTACAAGAATTGGCTGCAGAGTTTCAGTCACTTTTGTTGTCTAAACAAGCCCAAGTCAAGTTAGAAAGAATTAACAGCAATTTAGAGATTAAAGTTGCCCAGCAAGCTGCTACTATCAGACATTTAGAGCAGCAGTTAGAGCAAAGCCAGATGCTGTACAAAAGGGTGACTCAGGCACTGACAAAAGGGGAATCCAGACTGCAAAGTCTCCTGCGAAATTCTTCCGATTTGATGACAATTCTCGAAGCAGACGGACGCATCCGAGACCAAAATTCGATCGCAGCAGAGCGGATGTTAGGCTACAATCTCGAACAAAGAATTGGCGAATTCCAAGACGATTTGATCCACCCAGACGATCTACCTGTTTGGCAAGCATATTTGGCCAAATTACTCAAACAGCCAGGGATTGCACCGCCTGTAGAATATCGGAAACGGCACGCTAACGGTTCTTGGGTGTATTTAGAAGTCATTGGTAACAATTTACTCCACGATTCCAGCATCAACGGCATAGTCATCAATTCCCGCGATATCACAGAGCGCAAGTTCTCAGAAGCAGCTTTGAAAAAATCGCAAAAGCAAATCGTTAATATCTTAGAAAAAATCACAGACGGCTTTTATGTGCTCAACCGCCAGTGGCAGTTTACCTACCTCAACGCGAAAGCAGAGCAGTGCTGGCAAAGAGGGCGTCAAGAACTTATAGGTAAAAATATTTGGGATGAGTTTCCTGATACAGCCGACACGATTTTTTTCAAGCAGTTTTACAGAGCGGTATCTGAGAACGTTAATGTTAAATTTGAAGGATATTACCCGCAGCTAAATATTTGGTTTGAAGTCGAGGCTTATCCCTCGGAAGAAGGTTTGTCGGTGTTTTTTCAAAATATAACCGATCGCAAAAATGCAGAAAACGCACTGCGAGCATCAGAATCGCGCTACCGTATTCTCTCGCAAATGACTTCAGATTTTGCCTATTCTTTTAAAGTATTGCCTGACAATACCTGGGCCTGCGAATGGATGACTGAAGCTTTTACTAAAATTACGGGTTATACTCCCAAAGAAATCGCAACTTCCGGCGGTTTACAATTCGACTGCATTCATCCCGACGACCTAGAAATGCTGCTGGAACAAATGCAGCTTCGTTCATCTAGCCGCAAGGAAGTAAGCGAGTATCGAATTGTCACCAAATCCGGTGAAATCCGGTGGCTGTGGGATTGTCGGCAAGTTGTGTGGGATGAAGTCGAGAACCGCGCTGTCGGCATTTATGGTGCTTGTCAGGACATCACACAACACAAGCTGGTAGAGGCTAAATTGTGCGAAACCAATCAAGTTTTACAAGGCTTAATTAAAGCTTTGCCGCTGGCAGTTGTCGGGGTTGATAGTAATGCTTTGGTCACGGTGTGGAATTCTGCGGCGGAGCGAGTTTTTGGCTGGAAGGAGTCTGAGGTTGTGGGGGAGCTTTTGCCGATCGTCCCTAGCGATGAAAACGTAGATTTTAATGCGATGTTTCAGTCAGAATTGGCAGGGGAAGCGCAAGTTGCTAGGGAATGTCGGCGGCGGCGGAAAGACGGTTCATCAATTGATGTCTGTATTTGGACTGCACCGATGCGAGATGCTGAGGGCTTGACTTCTGGCACTATCAAGATAGTTTCTCAGATTTCAGAAGCAAACGGAATGGAGGAAAATATGGGCCGGTTGCAATCCCGCAGAAATCGACTAGAACCATTTTGGGCGCGTTATGTCAAGCTTCCTGCGGGAATTAAAAATTTACAAACAACCTGAAACCAAAGTCTTGTGGGGTGGGCACTCTTAGCCCGCCCCAAAAATACAATTTAGATGCGGGACACCTTAGCTTCACGTTTTTTAATCTTCGACTTGCCGAACAGCCATGCGTTGCAGTGGCAGACTGAGTATGCTGGAAACTGTCAACAAGTAAGATAGAACCGTGGTCAGCTTCAGACTTGCCAACAACCAGTTGTCCTCCGGCAGAGGCATCTTTAGGGCAAAGACAGACATGGAGTAGACTATTGAGTAAACAAAACTCATCTTAATCAGGATTTCTTCGCTTAAAGTGCGATCGTCCCTTGGCTGCGATTTGCGATCGCTCAGCAAAATTAGACCCGCAATAGAAGCCACACAAGAAACCATAACGAGATAGTCATGCCAGTTAAGCTCAACCATTTTCAAACTTCCTTGATATCCTAATTTTTAGAATCTGACATCAGTCTAAAGGATAAGTTTTCCCAGTCAAAACAATAGTTACAAATTGACACAGCGGTAGTTACAAATCTCAATGAAAAATAATCGCGATCGGCAGCCACAGGCTCGTTTAGTCAGCCGCCAAGGACAATTTCCCTTAAATATTGTCAAGTTGGGAGTACCTCGCCTGCATTTTGCCGACCTCTACCACAGGCTGCTAACTCTTTCTTGGCCACAATTTTTCATGCTCATTTGTCTCTCGTATACAGTCACGAATTCTTTATTTGCCTTAGCTTACTTGGCGGGAGGAGATTGCATTGCTAACGCACGGCCGGGTTCTTTCCAAGATGCCTTTTATTTCAGCGTGCAAACAATGGCGACGATCGGCTACGGCGCCATGTATCCGCGCACGGATTACGCTAATACTATAGTCGCGATCCAAGCGCTTTTTGGTTTGTGGGGAGTAGCGATGGTGACGGGACTGGCTTTTTCTAGATTTTCTCGACCAACAGCTAGAGTTATCTTCAGCCGCGTAGCTGTGATCGCTCCTTTCAACGGCGTTCCGACTCTGATGTACCGCACGGCCAATCAGCGTTTCAACCAGATTTTAGAAGCGCAGCAGCGAGCTACTTTGATCCGTGACGAGGTAACAGCGGAAGGAGAATTTATGCGGCGTTTTTACGATTTGCAATTGGTGCGAAGTCACTCTCCGGTTTTTGCGTTAACTTGGACGGTTATGCACCCAATTGATAAGAGCAGTCCTTTGTACCAACTTACTGCTCAAGACTTGATGGAACAGCAAGCAGAAATTGTAATTACCTTAACAGGAATTGACGAAACTGTTTCGCAAACTATTCATGCGCGACATTCTTTTGTGGCGTCTGAAATTATGTGGAATATGCGGTTTGTAGATATTCTTTTGCAATCGGCGACGGGAGGGCGGGTGGTTGATTATACTCGGTTTCACGATGTGCAGCCGGTTGAATGAAAGTTGTGAGTATAATAGTGCTATAGCAATCCTAAATGATTCGTGTAATTATTGTAGGGGCAAACCCCCCGTGGTTGCCCCGATGCAGGCTGGGGTAGGCACGGGGAGTAGGGGTAGCACTACCCCTACATATTTTTACAAATGATGCGAGGATTGCTATAGAATACCTGTATAGCAAAAAAAAGTTAATATTTATGAACTCAATAACTGCAAATACCACACTCAAAGAATTGCAACCGCAACTCTTGGCTTTAACTCCCGAAGAAAAGGCTCAAGCTATACAATTCCTAGCCCAAACTTTAAGCAACTTTTGGCCGGGAATTCAAAAGACTCCCGGTGTCATGGGCACAGAAGCCTGTATCCGAAAAACTCGGATTCCTGTTTGGCTGTTGGTAAGTTATCGCCGTCAAAGTGCCACCGATGCTCATATTTTAGAAGGTCATCCCGATCTGAGTGCCACAGATTTGGTGAATGCTTTTAGTTATGCTGAGGCATATCCTGATGAGATTGAAAGAGCAATTAGAGAACAGGAAGAGGCATAAACTGTGGCAGATATTTATACCTCGATCGCACAAAGCATTAAAACTGAAATATTTTACTATTTTACCATTTTTAATCAGGCTTTTATGAACGGGCAAGATGCCCGTTCCACAAAGAATGAATTTCTTGTGGAACGGGCATCTTGCCCGTTCTTGAAAATGGTACAACATCTCAGTTAACATAAACAAAATACTCCTCGTACTATGCGAATAATTCATACTGCTGACTGGCATTTAGGGCGACGTTTTCGAGGGATCGATCGCACTTTTGAAATTGCGATCGCCCTCGAACAGATTTTGAAGCAAGCAAAAGCATTGGATGTCGATGCTGTGCTCGTTGCGGGCGACATTTTCGACGTGCCCAACCCTCCCGCTTACGCCGAACGCATTGCTTATAACTTTTTTTGCGAACTCCAAGCCGCAGGAATTCCCGCAATTGCGATCGCCGGTAATCACGATTCGGCATCCCGCATCGACAGCATCGCGCAATTGCTTTCCCTCGCCGGTGTGCGCGCTTTAGGCAAACCCAGGCTTTCCGCCGACGGCGGCACAATTACTCTTAATACAAAAAGCGGTAAACTTTGTGTGGGAGCCATGCCTTTTGCTTCCGAACAAAGACTGTTAGATGCTAATTCTCTCTGGCAGTCTGGCGATGCCGATCGCCGGAAAGATTACCGCGAAATCGTAGCATATTTACTCGAAGATTTAACCAGAGAGTTTAGAGATAATACGGTCAATATTCTCATGGGACATATGAGCATTGACGGCGCTCGCTTGGCAAAATCCGAAGTCGCTTATTACACGCGAGAAAAATACCTCCTCTCATCGCAAACTCTGCCGCCGGAAGCTCAATATGTTGCCCTCGGACACATCCACATTCACCAGCGGATTTCTGAGACTTCTCCCGCTTATTATTCCGGTTCCTTGATTCAGTTAGATTTTGGAGAAGCGGAACAGGAAAAAGGATTTTGCTTGATAGAAGTGGAGCCGGGAAGTCAGGCAAAGGTGGAATTTAAGCCTGTGGCTTGCCACAAGCCGTTAAAAGTGCTTAAATGTCATAACGACAATCTTGATGAAACTTTACAATCTCATCAGTATCATCCTGGTTTCTTGAAAGTAATTGTCGAACTGGACAGTCCGCAAATCGGACTTGCCGATCGAGTGCGCCAAATCTGTTCTCAAGCGCTGTTAATTGAACCGCGCTATCCAGATGCAGCGCTAGAAGCAACAGAAATAACTAATATCGATCCCAATAATTTCGATCCGGCAGCCGAGTTTTGCAACTATTATCAAAACCGATTGGGAACGACACCAAAACCGGCAGTATTGGAGGAATTTAAAAATTTGTACAAGAAGTTTAAGGAAACAGTTAACAATTAAATGCGTAAAAAGATACAATCCAAAATCCAAAATCTCAAATTTCAAATAGTTTTAAGACTGAAACCCACGCTTAATGTCGCTTGTAGTCGAGTCTAGATCCCCCTAAATCCCCCTTAAGAAGGGGGACTTTGATAATACTCTTGTCCCCCCCTTGTTAAGGGGGGTTAGGGGGGATCGGGAAGACTGTAGACCTGAATATAACAATCTAAAACCCCAAATCCCAAATCTAAAATCAGTATGCGTCCACTCGAACTTATTCTCGAAGGATTTACCAGCTTCCACCGCGAACAGCGTTTAGATTTTTCTCAACTCGATTTGTTTGCAATTACTGGTGCTACAGGTGCGGGAAAATCTTCACTGTTAGATGCCATGACTTACGCTCTTTTTGGCACGACAACTCGCAGCGGCAAACAAGTAAGTGATTTGGCAAGTCAAGGCAGCGAAAATTTAAAAGTGCAGTTGCGCTTTGCTGTGGGTTCGGCACAGTACCGGGTGACGCGAAGGTGGCGTTTCCGTCCAAAATCTCCCGAAAATAAGGTAATTTTGGACAACTGGCAAAATGGTCAATGGGAAACTTTGGGGACGAGTATCGTTGCTGTTCAAAATACTATTGAACAGATTTTAGGAATGGATTTTGATACTTTTACGCGAGCAATTGTTCTGCCTCAAGGCAAGTTTGATGAGTTTATTAAAGGGGATACTTCAAAACGTCGGGAAATTTTGCGGCAGCTAGCAGGATTTGAGATTTTTGAGCAGATGCGGAAGGAAACAAATGAACTCGCAAAGTTGCTGAAACAGGAACGGGAAATGGTGGAAAGGCAGCTAGCTGAGCTGAGTGCGCCGACGGCTGATGAGGTGGATCAAAGACGATCGCAACTTTTGATTTTAGAGCAGCAGTTGCCTGAGCTCGATCGCGCTGTGATGAAAGCTCAGAAGGCTCTAGATGAAGAGGAACAGCTATTTTCGCAAATCGCTCGCTGGCAAGAGTTACAACAACAACTGGCCCAATTAAATGCTAATTCCGCTGAAATGGAAATTTTAGCACAGCGTTTAGAAAGAGCGCAAGCTGCCAATCATTTACAGGGAGATTGGGCTTTAGTGCGATCGGCTCGCACTCAGTATGAAACTGCCGAAAGTGCCTCGGTGGCAGCGCGAAAGCAGTTAATTAAAGCTCGCTCTGAGCTGGCAGTAGAGCAGCAGCAACTTGACGCGGCAAAAGCCAAAGAAGAGGTGCTAGCGCCACAAATTAAGGCTCGTGAAGATGCTCTAGCTGCTGCTAAAGTATATGAAGAACAACGCGCTCAATTAGAAAAAGAAGTTGCGCTTGCCCAAAAAATTCAACAGGAAAAACTCCGCTTTTTCATGGCAGCAGATAAAGACCTGCAAGCTGCTAACACTAAAATTCAAGGTGCGGGTTTTCGAGTTACTCAAGCAGCGGCACAGCTCGCACAGTATGCGCCGGGAGGAAAGCGTTTAGAGCAATTACAGCAAATTTCACCCTTATTGATGGAAATTCAGCTAATTACCAAGCAGCAAAAGACTCAGCAAGCACAGTTGGATAAATCTATCGCCGATCACGAAAAAGCTCAACAGAATTATGTGGAGGTTGCCAGTAATTTAGAAACAGCCGAAATCCGACTAAAAGAGTGCGATCGCGAATTAGAAGTGGCCCAAACCGCTAATGCGGAAGCGGCACGTTTAGAGAGTGTTGCTGCTGTCAGAATGTCGCTGAATTCTGGCGATACTTGCCCGGTGTGTGGGGGGGTGCATCCTGAGAGCGATCGGCTCCCTCCTTTGCCCGATTCTAATATTGTCGATGTCGCTGGTTTGCGGCGGAAATTGGCGGTGGCAAATCAGGTTTTTCAAGATGCTCAAAGGTTGGTGGCTGAGGGAAAAAGTGCAGTTTCAGCCTGCCTGCAAAAAGAGTCTGAAATTGCTCAAATGCTCGAATTAACTGCGGATAGAGTTGCCGAATTACAGCAGCAAATCACTCAAGTTCTGGAAAATCCTCAGTGGGAAAGCTTAGGGTTGCAGCAGGAGTTGGCAATCCTTAAAGAGAGCGATCGCCAATACCGCGAAACTGAACAGCAGTTCCAACTGGCATCATTGGAATATGATAATTTTCAGGAAAGATTTAATTTGGCGGTGGCGACTCAAGCAGCTAAACAGCAGGAATATCAAGATGCGATCGCCGAATCAGACCGCCGCCAGCAGCAGTTGCAAAGTTGTGTAAATGCGCTTTATCAAATTACCGAATATCAACCTTATGCTAATTTAGCAAAAGTCTTAGAGCAAGACAAGCAAGACTTGGCAAATCTGCTAAAAGTTGCCGAAAAATCCTATCAAACTGCTCAAAATAAGGTTATTCAAGCCGCAGAGAGAGAGCAACAAGCTGGAGAGACTTTTGGGCAAGCCCAAGCCCAGAAACAGCAGCTAAACCTGGATTGGTCAGCAAAATTAACGGCGGCTGATTTCACAGAAGAGACATTTTTAGCAGCGGTTGCGACTGTTAAGGAACAATCAGAATGGGAAAATGCTATTCGCTCTCACCGCGAATCAAAAATTCAGTTAGAGACGCGGGCGAAAGATTTGAGCGAGGCGATCGCAGGCAGAACTACGGATGAAAATACTTTAGCACAAGTGCGATCGGCAAAACATACCGCCCAAGAAAACCTCAAACAAGCCAACAACAACCGCGCCGAACTTTTAGCTTGGATTCAAGTAGCAGCCCAAAATCTCGAACAAGCCGAAAGACTGTCACAGCAAATCACAAATTTCACAGAACAAGAGCAAACTTATCACACCTTAGCGCAGAATCTCAAATCCAACGAATTTCAATCCTACATTTTAGAACATTTAGAAGCAGAATTAGTTGGAAGCGCCACATTAATTTTGCAAGAATTAACCGAAAATCGCTACAAACTAAAAAACCAAGACGGCGAATATTGGGTAGCAGATAATTGGAACGGCGGCGAAGCTAGACGAGTCCGAACCCTTTCCGGCGGCGAAACCTTTGCAACTTCCTTATCAATGGCTTTAGCTTTATCAGAAAAACTGTCTCAAGGATCTCACTTGGGTAGCTTGTTTCTCGATGAAGGATTTGGTACTTTAGATACCGAAACTCTCGAAAGCGTTACTCAAATTTTAGAATCTTTGCGCCAGCGAGACAGGCTGATTGGAGTGATTACCCACGTTCGAGAATTGGGCGAAAGATTGCCCGCACAAGTTAAAGTTTCCAAATCTCCGCAAGGTTCTAGAATAGAAGTTGAAAGAGTTTAAGTCTCTACTTTTTGCGATATATTGTAGTTTTTCTAGAATTGTGTTTCTTCTTCTGTAAAGATAGGAGGCCACAATTCTGAAACGGGCAATTCCCAACCGGGGAAAAGTTCTGGTAATGTTAAGATATCGCCATTTTGTAAAATTTGTGGTTCGCCAGCCGCTCGATAAATCTTCACTGTTTCTGCATCAGGATCGATCGCAATTCCGACAATCGCTCCGAGCTCAACAAACTTCAAAACCTTGGTTTCGATAGGCTGCGTGCGATCGCTTTGAGACTTAATCTCTACCACCAAATCGGGAACCAACTGTCCAAAATAACGCGGACTTTGGCGCAATCGTGCGGCGCGCACAAAGGAAACATCGGGCGCTTTGACGTTAGTATCTGGCATAATAAAGCCGCCTGCGGAGTCAAAAACTCGTCCGAGACGGCGGGGATTTACCCAAGCGAAAAGAAAGGCAATGAGACGGCTGCTGATTTCACTGGATACGATGTCAGATGGGCCCATAATTGAAAGTCTCCCGTCTTCTAGTTCAATTTGGTAATCTAAACCAGCTTCAGAAAAAGCCTTTTGAACTTGCTCAACATCTTTGACAGTAATCGTTGACATAGGAAGTCTCTCCTGTTATGAGCTGATATTTCATTTTAGCACGATCGCTATTTTCAATCTATAATTTAGTTAACCCCCCAAGCAACAAAATATTATATGAAAAATTACCCCACTAGAATGCAATCGGTGCAGTCGCCCATAATTCCCGTAGTTGGCGAACTGATTCGCCAAAATCCGGGAACAATATCTTTAGGACAAGGTGTAGTTTACTACAATCCGCCACAAGAATCATTTGAGAAAATTCCCGAATTCTTCGCAAATCTCGACAATCACAAATACAAAGCCGTGGAAGGAATTCCACAATTACAGGATGCAATCGCAGCCAAACTAAAAACAGATAACGACATTGAAATTAATAGTAAAAACTGCATTGTCGTTACCGCCGGCAGCAACATGGGATTTACCAACGCTATTCTCGCTATCACTTCGGCGGGGGACGAAGTTATTATCCAATCCCCTTATTATTTCAACCACGAAATGGCGGCAATTATGGCAAATTGCCGACCTGTGATAGTAGAAACTGACGCCAACTATCAACTTAATCTCGATGCTATAAAAAAAGCAATTACCGACAAAACGCGAGCCATAGTTACCATTTCACCAAATAATCCCACTGGTGTTGTTTATTCAGCCGAAGCACTCCGAGAAGTTAACGAAATTTGTCGCCAGCACAACATCTATCACATCAGCGATGAAGCTTACGAATATTTTACTTATAACGCCGTAAAACACTGTTCGCCCGCCGCTTTTCCCAATAGCAGCGAACATACAATTTCTCTGTTTAGCCTCTCCAAAGCCTACGGTTTTGCGAGTTGGCGGATCGGGTATATGGTAATACCAGAACACTTGCTGGTTTCAGTGAGAAAGATTCAAGATACCATCTTAATTTGTCCGCCCGTAATTTCTCAGTATGCAGCCCTGGGAGCCTTGCAAGTTGGTAGAGGTTACTGCGATAATTACGTAAGGGCGATCGCATCTGTGCGACAACTCGTATTAGACGAACTCAATAGCATCCAAGGTTTGTGTACAATTTCCCCGGCCGCTGGAGCATTCTACTTTTTCTTGAAAGTTGATACTGAAATCGATACAATGGAATTAGTAGAAAAATTAATTCGCGAATATCACGTAGCGGTGCTTCCCGGTACAACCTTCGGCATGGATAACGGCTGCTATTTGCGGGTGGCTTACGGTGCTTTGGAAAAAGCAACCGCCACCGCAGGTATTAGGAGATTAGTTAAAGGTTTGAAGACAATTTTAAACAAGTAAAATAGGAAAATTAAAAATGGTTGCCACGAACTTGAAAGCAAATACAAATATTCAAGATACCTCCGCTGCAAAATTGGCAGACTTGCGCGATTTGATGGCAGACTACGACTTAGATTGCTATTACATCCCAGCGGTTGACGAACACTTAAATTTATCAGTTCCAGCAGCCAAGCAGCGGCGAGCTTGGATGTGCGGTTTTACGGGTTCCGCCGGCGATTTGTTGGTTGGCAAAGATTCCGCTTGGTTGTTTGTGGATTCCCGCTATTACGAACAAGCCGAATTGCAAGTCGATACTGGAATTATTCAAATATCGAAACTCGGCTTAGAAGGAAATTTAACCTTAATTGAAACTTTAGAAAAACTGGCTGCAGAATCGGCAGAAAAATCAAGGAAAATTCGCCTTGGTTTTGACCCATTTACCGTAGCGACAGAGCAATATCAAAATTGGGTGAAAAAATTTGCAACGGCGGAGATTGAGCTCATACCAATCCCGGAGAATTTGACAGACAAAGTGCGATCGCAAACTCCTTGGCAAACAGCAGAGACTTTACCCGCGATTGATGCAGAACCCATATTTAGCTTACCTGCATCCCTGACAGGAGAAACCGCAGCCGAAAAATTAGCCAGAGTCAGGGAAGCGATGCAAAAAGCCAACATTGATGTGCTTCCGATTACCAACCTGAATCAAATAGCGTGGCTGTTCAATCTCCGAGGCTCGGATATTCCCCACATTCCCATTTTCATATCCTATGCCCTTGTCACCACAGATTCAGCGTTTTTGTTTACAAATCCCGAACGAATTTCGCTAGAAATCAAACAAGAATTGCGGGCGGATGTAACTTTGCTTCCCTACGCCGACTATCCGCATACATTAGAAACTTGCGTAAATTTGCCACATAAAGTTCGGGTACTTTTAGACCCGAAACACAGCACAGCAGGCACGTACCAGTTAATATTAAACCATCAAGAAGCACAGTTTTACAACATCGAAATAGTTTTTAAGTCACATCCGGTAGAAGGGATGAAAGCTCGCAAAAATCCCGTAGAAATTGAGCAGATGAAATCAGCCAATTTTAAAGCAAGTCGAGCGAAAACTTTGACTTTAAAGTGGTTGACAGAACAGCTAGAAAATGGTAAGGTAGTTACCGAGTTTGATGTAAAAGAAAGCATCGAAAATTTTTACCAGCAAGAAACTGATTTTCAGACTTTAACTTTTAGAACGATCGCCGGTGCGGGAGCCAATAGCTCGATCGTACATTACGGAACCCCCAGCCCTGAAATAACGTTAAAACCGGGGGAACTGCTGCTGCTTGACTCAGGAGCGCAATATTTAGCAGGTACAACCGACGATACGAGAACAGTAAGTATCGGAGAACCGACGGCGCTACAAATAGAACACTACACAACAGTCTTAATCGCGCACATCAACTGTGCAATGCAGCAATTCCCCAAAGGAACAACGGGAACGCAATTAGATGCGATCGCCCGTGCGGTATTATGGCAAGAACAGCTAGACTACGGACACGGTACAGGGCACGGAGTCGGCGCGTTTTTAGCCGGTCACGAAGGGCCAAATGGCATCAGCAAATCTGTGCAGTATCCCCTGGAAGCGGGAATGGTAACGAGCATCGAACCGGGATATTACGAACCGGGATGGGGCGGAATTCGCATCGAAAATCTCTATGTTGTCAGGGAAATGCCATCCAAAAACGGTACCGTTTGGTACGGATTTGAATCCCTGACGTATATTCCGTTTGAGCGCAAATTGATAAATGTCGATCGACTCTCAAAGACTCAACTCGCATGGTTGAATAATTATCACGCTTCGGTAGTCGAGAAACTGGAACCCGTACTTGATGCAGCAACAATTGAATGGTTGAAAAAAGCCTGCGCTGCGTTAGGTTAAGCCTTGTAATTTGTCGCACATTTAACTTGTGCACCTATTTTTCGGGAAACTCTTGTGGGGTGGGCAGGCGAGCCCGCCCCAAAGCTACAAAATAGCATATATCAGATAGGGACACGGCACTGCCATCTCCCTACTGTTACCTAGTTACATAGTTACACTTCTCAGGATAAAATCACCTACTGATAAATAGCTAAAACTATTGCTATAGAATTTTAGGTTTTCAGACAATTAGGTGATTTAAGTCACAGTCTATGCAGAGGACTACTGTTAAATTCATAATGATAATTACCAAAAACAAGGGGGGTTAAGTTTTGTGAAAGCAGAATCAGAAGTATCTATTCCTTTTGCCATATCTATGTTTTTAGATAAAGAATTTACACCTGATGATGATACGCTAAACTATGAATCCTATAAAAAGCTAGGTCTTACTTGTGGTAAATGTAGAGAACTTATCTTTTTTAAGCCAGGTAGAGAGAGAGTTTCTCACTTCTCTCATTTCAATGAGACAGGCCAAGGTTGTGAGTGGAAAACAAAGAGCAATGCCAATACCAATACACAACATACTGACTCAGAAAGTAGAGAACAAAGCTTAGAAAAGTTCCAGAATAAATTTAAAGGGATTATTGAACGAGCCATAATCCAATATCAAAAAATCTCATCTTCTCAGCTTCTTAGTCAACAAATAGAGGAGGGTAAAAGGTTAGTTGCTGAATATAACATTAATATCGAGGCGTGGCTAAGGTGGTTTAAGGGAAAAATAAACAGAAAATATGTTAAAAATGTCGCAGTCTCTCTGTATCAAAATAATGAGTTATTATCGGAGGAAAATAGTAGAGTTCTTTTAAATTTACTTGATTACTTGTGCGTTCCTGCTAGTGAAGATGTTTTGAGATATCTCCTTTATTATGTAGTTTTTTTGTTGAATAAGAAGATAGCTGTTAATAAGGATTTCGAGGAAGTTTGCTCTAAAGTCATTGAAATAATAAGTTTTGCTGATTGGGAAAAAGAATATAAACGACCACAAGAATTGGTAGAGCGGCAAAGACCTAAGCCTATTAAGTTGGACGGTGCAAAAGTAGCACAGGGAACTGTAATATTTAGGTCGGTAGTTGGTACTACTCCTTTATTAGCTTGCTTAGAACCATCGGGTAAGGAATGGAAGTTAATAGGACTTCCGGTTAAAGTGCCAGAGTATGACCTTGCGAGGTATGTAGTAGGTAATCTCAGTCAGAATCAAGCTATTGCTTATCTGCATAGGGAAATTGACAGACTCAAAAATCAAAACAAGGTAAATAGTCTAAAGCTTATTGCTAGGCTAGAAAACCTATTAATTCAGGTAGTACAAGGGAAAAAGTTAAATCCAGAGAGTTTGCGAGAATCTACTGTAGTAATCAGGAAATATTTAGACAAAGCAGAGTTCAAGTATAATTCCTTGTATACGGATAACTACTATAGGAGTCACACGTTAGCAGATGTTTCCTTTATTCAAGAATTGGAGGCTAAAAAATTAACATACAGGTTTATTTGGGGGAGTGAAAGAGGTATAGGGCAATCAGAGGTATCTAGGGTTATTAAATGGCTTAAGAGGGTTCCCGCTCGCTTGGGAAAACAGTTTCCTATTAATTTTCCTAGCTTTGAAGAAGTCCGGGATTATCTACTAAGTATCTTTGAATTTGAAAACGTGGAGTTAATTATCAAGCAAGAGAGAGGAATTTACAGGGAGATATACATTGAGATCTACTATGAAGGGATGTTACAAAGTAGACAGCTTTTAGATATTACAAGTCAGATATCAAAGGACACAAGAGCGGGCAAGGTTTCTACTAAAGTATCTACATCGATCCAATATGTCGGAGATAGCGAGTTCTACAGTCTATTAAGGTGTACGAGTGCCGATCGGCAATTAGTGCGGGAAGCTAAAAGCCAACTTGAAAAAATAGTGCAAAAGTTTCTAGCTGCTAATCCGGCAAGATTTACGGGCGCAAACAAAGTATCAATGCCTACCTCAGTAGCAGATATTTGTGGATTTGGTTCTACTGCTAAGTCAATCAATCAAGTAATTGAAACCTTTAAAAAGTTCTCTCGTCCCTTTACTTCTGAATCAGAGGTGGGTAAAGGACAATTGATTAACTTGCAAACACTGCAAACCTACGATCAACACAACGTTACTCAGCTACTTGAGTTAATGACTAAGAACTGGAAACACTGGCAAAAAAGCAAGGATGAAAAAATAGAGTTAGGGGGGCAACTCTTCCATAAGCCCGATCCGGGTAAGTTAATGTTAGTAGTTCACAATCTACTAGATGAACAACCACATTTAGACACTTTAGTTTGGAGGGACTTGATTGATGTATTCTACCAACTGTCAAGATTGTCGATCGGTTTCAGGTGTGAGAATGGGGTAGTGCTAACCCCACATCACTTTTATGAGTCAGGTGTGGAAAGATGGAGTCATCGAATAAAGGTACAGCTAATTGATTTATTGCTAAAGGATCAATCAGCTAAGCAGTTACAGGCTGATAAAATATTGAAAGATGCTGAAGATTTAAAGGATAAATTAGCAATCGAGTCAGCAATCAATCTAGTACGAAAAACAAAGCAGGGAGGTATTGAAGGTTGGTTGCAGATGTCAATAGCTACCCTATATGCAGCGCTTGAAAAAGTAGACAGTAAATGGGAATCTAAAGTGAGTGCCGATGTATTAAAGCACCTATCTGCATTACATGAGGCTCTGTCAATATCAGAAGAAATAGAGGCAAGCTAGAAACAATTAGTTAGGGTATGATGTGGTAATCTACCCTAGCTCTTTCTACTAAAGTATGAAGCCTTTGACTTAAGTCAGTAAAAAGAATGAAATTTAGTAGATGTAAACAAATAAAACAGGTATATACCCTACTAGATAGCCAACCAGCTCTAAATCCCTATCTAGCTTAGCTTTACTTCGCACTTTTTAGAGACTACTAAGATAGGACATTATATCAGAAAGCCGAGCTTTAAGAGCTTAGTTGGGTATGGGGTTCTAGACCCACTTCATACCTAAAAATAAGACCAAGGCTCGAAGTTTCATCAAGCCTTGGTCTTATCAGTAAAGCTGGTGACAGGATTTGAACCTGCGACAGGCTGATTACAAATCAGCTACTCTACCAACTGAGTTACACCAGCAGTGAAACTTAATATAGCAAACTTATAGTGCTCAGCGCAACCCCCCCAGCCAACTTTTTTTTCAAATTGGCTCAAAACCCCTCCCCGCAAGGGCAAAACCGGAATTCTCTGCCCGCTGCCCACAGCCCACTGCCAATTAACTAATCGCAGCGCCAAATCTTAATCGTCTGATCCGCACTGCCGCTGGCGAGCAAATTGCCCGAAGGCGCGATCGCCACCGAGTACACCGTACCCGAATGTCCCTTAAGACTGGTCAACAACTCCCCCGTCTGCAAATTCCAAATATTAATCGTATTATCATCGCACCCGCTAGCCAAAGTCAAACCGTCCCCACTGATAGCAACCGACTCGCCCCGACTCACATAATTCTGCAAAATATGCACCGCCTCATTCGTTCCTAAATTCGTTACACCCTTTCCCCTCCCAGAATTAGTATTTAAAATCCGCAACAAACTGCCCGTATGCAAATTCCGCAGCTTAATCGTATAATCATTGCTGACGCTAGCAAGAATCTGACCATCCGGCGCGATCGCCACAGAATTCACCCCAACATTCAACCCCGAAAGAGTCCGCAGCAACTTGCCACTTTCCACATCCCAAACCTTACTCGTCGCATCCGAACTGCCACTCGCCAATATTTTACCGTCCGGGCTAAAAACCACCGCATTCACATTGTCAGAATGACCCCTCAAAGTCCGCAGCAACTCACCACTCCGCAAATTCCACAGCTTAATAGTATTATCAGCGCCGCCGCAGCTAGCAATTACCAAGCCATTCGGGTTAATCGCCACCGAATTCACCTCCATAGAATGTCCCGGAAAAGTACACAGCAAATCGCCGCTGTGCAAATTCCAAAACTTAATTGTTTCGTCCGAACTGCCGCTGACCAACATTTTTCCGTCATAGCTAATAGCAACCGAATTTACGCGATCGGAATGTCCCGTCAGAGTGCCAATTAATTCCGTTGTTTCTAAATTCCAAATCTTAATAGTTTTATCCCAACTACCGCTAGCCAAAATTTTGCCGTCAGGGCTAATCGCCAGAGAATTCACAAACGATGAATGTCCTGGCACCGTATATACACACCGCCATTTCTGATGTTTTAATTTGTGAGCTAATTCCTTCACCCGCTTAGCTGCAGCCTCAGATTCCTGTCTGCGTTTGAGTTCAGCCTCCTCCAAACGCTGGCGTTCCGCCCTAGCTTTCGCCTCTCGCAGCGCCAGCCGCCGCATCTCTCCCTTAGAGACTATTCGCTGCTGCTCCTGAATTTCTTTAAGAGTTTCAATATACGGTTTGGCCCAATCTTTAGAAAACCATTCTTGAGCAAATTCCGCCTCTAAATTAAATAGTTGAGGTTCGTGAGTAAAATCGATATTTAAATAATACAAATCAGCTAAAAAAGCCGCCAATAACTTGTGAATAGTCACAATTATTTGCCGAATAATCCGCAGGCTCAGCTTTTTATCTTTCCCCTCCGCCTCCAACTGGTGATAAACCTCTTCCCAATTCCAAGGCTGCATAGCTACTAGAGAAACGCTCTGATTGATAACTCCCCAAAAACCCACATGAAAATTAACTTCATAATCGCTGATATCGCTGTACAGTATAGCTGTCGGTACGGGAGACAACACAGTCTGCAACCGCTCCACATCAATATCAGAAATGGATTTTTTGAAATAGTCTCCGTAAAACTGAACCGGGCACAACTCTCCATGGGGGGGGTAGTGCTGGTTCAAAAAAGCTCTTAACTTAGCCGGCAGCTCGATATTCAGATTGTGGCGAAACGAATCGGGGCAATCTTGGCTAATTTTTGCGGGAGCAACTAACAGCAGCAATCGGTGCTGCTGCTGCTGCAAAATCTGTTCAGTTTCCTGCCTGCTCAAATTAGAAAACCAGTTGTCCTTGTCCCAAAGAGTTTGAATTTCGCTCAGCTTAACTCGAATTGCTTCTGATTGAAACTCCCGCATTAAGTCGCGGCAAAGTCGGCTAATTGCCCGCTTATCTCTTACTTCTTGTGCCTTAATTCGATTAGCTCGTTCTTCCTTTACCCTTTCTTCTGCGTCGGCGATCGCGATTAATTCTTGTTCTCTGGCCTGCTGCCGCTGCAAATATCTTACTTGTGCTTTAATCCAGCGGGGGTCTTTTTTGATTTGCTGGTTTAAAGCTGAAGAACCAGAGGGCTCAATTTCTGCATAGCGTTCGTTGACAGCGCTTGCTCCCAATCTTTCTCCCAATTCAGAGGCTACAGGCTTCAACAGTTCAATTAGGGTGTCTGAGACTGGGCGGGGTAAGGACATACCAGTTAAAACTTTTTCTTACTTAAGGACGATCGCGCGAGTCAGGCATATCTCGCTGGGGCGGGGACTCTTGGCAGGGCTATTAGATTTGGGCGATCGGCCGATCGTAGTCGTAAGGCGTATCTTGCAGGCGTATCGTGCAGCCGCGCCAGCTTAGCACCTTAACTTAATAATAATATTTATTTATACACTTTACATTTTACCCCGAATCTGACTCAAAAACACCGACGGAAAAGACTTCAGGATATGCGATCGACCCTGAGTTCCCCCAATTTGTTTTTTTTGTTGCCTTTTGACTCGCTCTTGTCTATAATCGTACTTCACAACCATAATTACGGTATTCCGACCTAAGAACCGTACTTTATCTAGAGGAACAAATATAATGACCCCGTGGCAACGCCTAACTCAACACCTTTACTGGCAGCAACAGCGATCAGCCAGCACAAATCAATCATTTACTGCCATGAAAAGATTTGTATCGCTATTTTTAGTGGGAATAACTTTAAGTCTAGCCGTTGCATCCTGCGGCCAGGGAACCACAAACAACCCCGCAGCCACTCCAGGCGGTGCTAGCCCAGCAGCCAACAAAGGCAACGTAGAATTAACCCTAGTATCCTTCGCCGTCACCAAAGCGGCCCACGAAGCGATAATTCCCAAATTCGTAGAACAATGGCAAAAAGAAAAAGGCCAAACCGTCACCTTCAACCAAAGCTACGGCGGTTCCGGTTCCCAAACTCGCGCCGTAATTGACGGTTTAGAAGCAGACATCGTACACCTAGCCCTCGCCCTCGACACCGCAAAAATCGAAAAAGCCGGACTCATTGAGCCCGGATGGGAAAAAGAAGTCCCCAACGAAGGCATAGTCAGCAAATCCGTAGGAGCAATAGTCACCCGCGAAGGCAATCCCAAAGGCATCAAAACCTGGGAAGATTTAAGCAAAGACGGAGTAAAAGTGATTACTGCCGATCCTAAAACATCAGGCGTTGCCCGCTGGAATTTCCTCGCACTTTGGGGTTCGGTTGTTAAAACCGGAGGAGACGAAACCAAAGCATTAGACTTGACTACTAAAGTCTACAAAAACGTCCCCATCCTGACTAAAGACGCCCGCGAAGCCACCGATGTATTTTTCAAACAAGGGCAAGGCGACGCCTTAATTAACTACGAAAACGAGATTATTTTGGCTGGTGAGAAAGGCGAAAAACCGACTTATAGTATTCCCGAAGTCAATGTTTCGATCGACAATCCCATTGCCGTTGTCGATAAAAACGTTGATAAACACGGTACTCGCGAAGTCGCCGAAGCATTTGTCAAGTTTCTGTACACCCCAGAAGCTCAGCGAGAATTTGCCAAAGCAGGCTTCCGCCCAGTAGATGCGACAGTAGCGGCGGAACCAGAATTTGTCCAAAAATATGCCCCCATCAAAACCCTATTTACAGCTCAAGACTTAGGAGGTTGGGGAGATATTCAGAAGAAATTCTTCGATGACGGAGCTGTTTTTGACAAAATTCAAGGTTCAATTAGACAGTAGTGGTCGGGGCGGGTTTACGAGATGATTGGTTTTAGGCAATTATTATTGGTAAAACCCGCCCCTACAGCACTTATTCTTTCCCACTCAAAACTATTGACTTATGGCTGGATCATCTGCAATCAGTAACCCTCTATCTCCGATCGAAAATATCAAAAAGGCGATCGGCAAAATCACCTTACCTTGGGGAATCACCCTAGGCTACCTCAGCTTAATGCTATTGCTCCCAGTTGCAGCAATGCTACTGAAAGCCAGCACAGCAAACCCAGCCGAATTTTGGAAAATTGCCACCAGTCCGATCGCCCTTTCCGCCTACGATGTCACCTTCTTTACGGCATTAATTGCGGCATTAATTAACGGAGTATTCGGCACATTAATTGCCTGGGTTTTAGTCCGCTACGACTTTCCCTTAAAACGGATTGTAGATGCAATCGTCGATTTGCCTTTTGCACTGCCCACCTCCGTCGCCGGTTTAACTCTCGCCACTGTTTACAGCGATAACGGCTGGATTGGTTCGCTTTTTGCACCTTTGGGAATCAAGATATCCTTTACTCGATTGGGCGTAGGTATAGCGATGATATTTATTTCCTTGCCATTTATCGTTAGAACCGTACAGCCAGTTTTAAACGAGATGGAAAAAGATATCGAAGAAGCAGCTTGGTGCTTAGGTGCTTCTCAATTTGAAACTTTCTGGCGAGTAGTTTTGCCACCGCTATTTCCGTCTATTTTAACCGGAGTAGCACTCGGATTTTCGCGAGCGGTTGGCGAGTACGGATCTACTGTAATTGTAGCTTCTAACATACCGTTCAAAGATTTAATCGCCCCAGTATTAATTTTTCAAAGGTTGGAACAGTACGACTATGCAGGAGCAACAGTTATCGGTACTGTCATGTTAGGTATTTCCCTGGCAATGCTGTTCGCCATTAATCTCTTACAAGCATGGAGAAGACGCTATGACGGCTAATATCAATTCACCTGCTGATTACAAATTTCCGCCCGCAGGTTCTAGTCGGCGTCAGGAAAAAGCTTGGGTAAAACCAACTTTAATCGGAATTGCGATCGGCTATCTCGCTCTTGTCTTATTTATCCCCACTCTCAACGTTTTTTATCAAGCTTTCAGAAAGGGATTTGAGCCATTTTTGTCTAACTTAACCTCGCCCGATTTTCTGCACGCAGCCCAACTAACCCTGATAATTTCTCTGATAGTTGTGCCTATAAATACAGTATTCGGTTTGTGTGCAGCCTGGGTAATTGGTCGCAACAAATTTCCGGGTCGGACGCTATTAATTAGCCTTTTAGACGTGCCTTTTGCCATCTCTCCCGTAGTTGCAGGTTTAATGATTGTACTGCTTTACGGTCGGCTGGGATGGTTCGGGCAGTGGCTGGAGGCGGCCAATATTAAGGTTATTTTTGCCTTCCCTGGGATGGTGCTGGCTACTGCCTTTGTTACCTTGCCTTTTGTGGCCCGCGAAGTAATTCCTGTTTTGGAAGAAGTGGGAACTGATCAAGAAGAGGCGGCGAAAACTTTGGGAGCAAATGACTGGCAAATTTTCTGGAATGTCACGCTTCCCAGTATTCGCTGGGGATTGCTTTACGGAGTAATTTTGACCAATGCTAGAGCAATGGGAGAATTTGGAGCCGTCTCTGTGGTGTCGGGAAATATTGCTAAAAAAACGCAAACTTTGCCTTTGTTTGTAGAGGATGCTTACAAGCAGTATGCGACGCAAGCCGCATTTTCTGCTGCGGTAGTTCTAGGTCTTTTAGCAGTTGTTACCCTCGTGCTTAAGGAGATTTTAGAACGAAAAACTAGGATAAAAGAAGTTGAAGAATAGTCAATCGATTTTAGATTTTAGATTTTAGATTGACTTGCGCGAGATAAATTCGGGGGCTTGAGGATTTTCGATTTTCGATTTGGGATTGATTCCACGGATAAATCACGTGGCGGGTACCATCAAGAAATTCCTGGGTCATTAGTCATTAGTCATTAGTCATTAGTCATTAGTCATTAGTCATTAGTCATTAGTCATTAGTCATTAGTCATTA